>CAZKOI010000168.1:0-7636 GCA_964554315.1 uncultured Enterobacterales bacterium
ATTAAGGATCAGCCCTATGTTGTCTGGGCGCCGCACGCCGCCGCGCATCCCGCGAAGAAGCGAACCAAGCGAAAGCCTGCGAAGACGCGCCGGCCCTAGCGGCCGCTCTCCCAGAGCACGCCATCGGACGTCTCGACCACCTCACACTCCGCGGTCATCGAGAACGGCGTGTGAACCATGGCCAGATTGCACATCTCATCGGTGCTATCCAGGCCGTAGACCACCTCCCGCTCCTCGGGGTTGGTCCAGGTGCAGCTCCACTCGAAGCCCTCCCCGGCCGGGATCACAAGCGGCGGGTCAAACTGGGTGATGTTGGGATTGTGCCAGTCGCCATTGGTGTAGAAGACCTCCCCGACATCGCTACCGTCAAACGGTGCAACGGTGAAGGACGTTCCGAGCGCGTGCTGGTGAGCCGCGAGGAAGTGAACCTCCACATCCTCGTTGAACACGCACCGTGACCACTCGGTATGTACGGCCGGCTCACCACCCTGCGCCGCCGGAATGAAGATGTTCTCGTCTCGCGTCTGCCCACCCCAGATGGACTCGTTGTCGTCGTCCGCCGGCACCGTATAGCCATTGACCTGCGAGTAAATCTCGACGTCCTGATCCGTCGGATTGACGTAGTGGACCTCGTGAATGATGTCGATGGTCGCCGGCAGGCTCGCCACCACCCCCTCGGGCAGACGCATCTCGCCCGCAGCGTCACCCTGAGCGCCAAAGAACATGATCTGGTCCTGCATCAGACTCGAGTCGCCGTACAAGTCGTTGCAGTCGTAGGCGCCATAGTCGAGCCCCGAAGGACCCATACCGAGCGTGGAGAGGGTCATGTGGTGGGTGCCCTCGTTTTGGTTGAACCTCACCCAGCTCACATGCGCCATTTCCTCGATGGGAATCTTATAGACCTGACAGAGCCAGACCTCGCTAAACGCGGGCGCTAAGCCCGTCATGGAGAGCTGAAAGCCCTCGGCAGGATCGGGGGGGGCGAGCATATCGGGCCCGTCCTCGGCCGAAACGGCTGACCCGCTGTCGTTGTCTCCGCATCCCACGATGAGGGCCAGTATGATTGCTCGCATGTCGGTCTCTCCTGTCCGGCGGCTGTCCGTGCTCTATCGAATGATCTGAACGGTCTGGTTGGTGGCAATGTCTGCGAAGTCGTTCCTCTGGCCGTCGGGCCAGACCACCGTGATGTTGGCAGTCGCTGCGTCGGCGAGGCCAAAGTGGGCCTCCACCGGCGCAGAGCTCTGCAGACCGTGCGCGCCCTGGGTCAGCCACCGCGTCTGAACGCGATCGCCTGAAGCCACGGTGACCGTGGCGCCAATGCCGCTTGGATTGCGATTGAGCTGCCTCAGCTCCACGCGAAGCCAACGCGAGGCCCCGCACTGCGCCATCCACACCTTGGCCTCCCCGCCGATCTCGCGCGTGGCCAGGTCGAGCCACCCGTCTCCGTTTAGATCCGTCGCGATCACGGCCCGCGTGCTGCCCATTCCAGCCACGTCCCAGTCATCGGCGACCTGCTCAAACCGTCCGCTGGCCGTCTGCAGCCACAGCGCATCGGGCTGCAGCCATGGATTCATGGTGCTCTCGGGGACATCGGGCAGACCACCAAATCCCATGAAAAGATCGACACGCCCGTCGTTGTCGAAGTCCTCAAGGACGGTTCCCCACCCCGACCAACGGTCATCGATCATGCTCTCTAGGATGAGATCGCGGGCGGCGGTGGCGTCGTACCAGCCCCCCACGCCGTCGCTCTCCATCAACCATGCTCGGCTCATGTCCGACATGGCAAGCTCAGGATACCCATCGCCGTTGAGGTCACCGAGCGCAACGCCCATGCCCTCCATCGTGAGGTCGAGGTAGACCGATGCGGAGTCTTCTGAGAAGCCCTCGTCTTCGTTGAAGAACATCTGGTTGTCGCGCTGACACGCCGAGGTGATGCCCTTGTCAGAGATGGTGTACAGGTCTGGATCACCGTCAAGATCGGCATCAAGCCACGCGGCCGCTCGCAGCCGTGCGTTGTCTCCGGGGTGTTCGGGCATCGTGTGTGAGATGTCAACGAACGTCCCGTCTCCCTGATTCTCCCAGAGCGCCTGGGGTGTATCGGTGTAGGGGTTGTCCGGATCCCAGCCCATCATGTCGCAGTGCCGGTAGGTGATCACGAACAGGTCTAGGTCCTCATCGCCATCGATATCGGCCACCGTCGCCGATGCGGCGGGGTGCGCAGTCTCGCTCAACCCCGCAGAAGCCGTACCGTCTGAGAAGACCCCAGACCCGTCGTTGAGCAAGAGACTCAGGCCCCCGACGCGTCGTGTGACCAAGAGATCGAGGTCCCCGTCGCCCTCTACATCAAAGGCAATCGCGGCAGTGCTGGCCGTGTCGAGAATCGTCGGCAGCCGCGCCGAAGACTCATCCGACACGGTGCCATCCGCTTGTCCCATGTAGAGCTGATCCGAACCCACTTGGGGCAGGTAGATGTCTAGGCGCCCGTCGCCATCGAGGTCCGCGATGGTCATTCCGCCGGCTGCGATGGGGTCCGAGGTACTGCTCGCCGTGTTCTGAAGACCCCAGTCTCCACCCCAACTGACCGGCAAAAACGGGGCTCCGGCTCGATCACCCGGGTGCTCACATTCGATGACGCCGCTCTGGACAACCTCAATGGCATCGCCGTCCGAATCGGCGTCCGCATCCGCGTCGGCATCCGCGTCGGCATCCGCGTCGGTGTCGGCGTCACTGTCCGCGTCCGCATCCATCTCAAGCCCTGTATCGTCCACGGGGTCACACCCCCCGCGTCCGTTGTCCTCGAAGCCCGCCTTGCAGGACGACGGGGGCTCTGCGTCCCCGCCACAGCCCAAGCCCAGCACCCCTACCCATACCCATCGATTCATAGACGACACTCTACATGGCCGAGCGCAGAAATGGCCAGACCTCTTCGGCCAGCAGACGATGGCCCTCGGCACTCGGATGCATCGCAAGCATGCCTCGACTGGCCATGCTGTGCTCTCGCGGGACGATGTACTCGAGCGACTTCGGCCACACTCCAGCGATCGAGGTGTGGGGCACCCCGACCTCGTCAAGCAGAGCATCCATCGTCTCCATGTCCGACTTGAGCCACTCGCAGCGCTCTTGCATCAGGGATCCCGAGCAGTGCGGCATGCCGGGTGGCTCGACAATCGCGGCCAGCAGCTTGCCCCCCGAGCCCGCGACTCGCCGGTTGAGCTCCGCCATCGCCGAGCGAAAGTTGTCGCGCGTTTCCTCGCCCACAAAGCGTTTCTGCTCCTGGCTCGCCTCCCGCCAAGCGGTCAGCCGAAACCAGAGCAAATTGGCGAACCAGGATCGCTGTACGAGGTAGCGGGTGAGCCTTCCGCTGGCGAGATCAGGCGGCGCCACGAGTTGGCCCCGCACGGACAACATCAGTCGCTCCTCAAGATCGTCCGCCGACAAGACCAACAAGACCGTGTCGGGTGTGTTCTCGACCAGCGCTCCCGCCACGCGCTGGAGCGCCGTACAATACCCTGCACCGGGGACCGCGAGCTGCCGAGTCTCCACCGCTCCGCCTGTGTGAACCGTGATGGATTGTGAGAGGTGCGCGCCGAGGGTCTGCTCCGGACTCACACCGAGCCCATAGGCCAGCGAGTCACCGGCGATCCAGAGGCGCTGGGGGGCATCTCCCGATCCGTAGCGCTAAACCTGACCGTCACCCGAGGTATCCACCGCCCCGAGCTCCGCGAAGTGAACTCCGGATGCGGCGCCGGGCGCGACCCAGCGCGATCGGTGCGAGAGAAAAGTCCGGACCTCATGACAAAGCGACAGGTCCGGATCCTCGGCGAAGTCCACGAGCCGCTCGAGCCGAAAGTCCGACTGCTGGAGCCCCGAGATGCTGGGCAGGTAGGGGTAGACCCACCGCAGCCCCCACTCTACGCCGAGGACGCCGAGGACTGTTGAGACCAGGAGCGCAACCAGTTGGGCCCGCTTGTTCCTGAGATTTCCCGCCATAATAGGAGGATACCAGAGAACCTGCGTTACTCTAGGGGTGATGCGGTTCTTGCTTGCCACATTCGCGGTCGCGTGCGCGGCCCCCAAGCCCAACGGCGACTGCCGCGAGGGCACGCATCGCCAGCGAGACGGCCACTGCACCCCCGATGAGGCCGAGCCAAGCCCGTCGGATGACACCGCGGTACCTCCAGCCCGAGACACCGGAGAGCCCATCAATCCGGACGACTCGGGCGAGCCCCTACCCCCCACACCTCCTTGGATGAGTCTCGCTGACGCGACAATAATCTTTGAGGGCGGCGCGACGGGAGCGAGGGTGGGGCGGGCCGTCGCCGGCGCAGGCGATGTCGACGGGGACGGGCGTGCAGACATTCTCATCGGAGCAGACCGAGCCAACAGCGTCGACGGTGAGGAGTACGGTGGCTGGGCCCTGCTGCATCTCGCTGCAAACCTCCCCGCCAACGGGGTGGTTCCGATTGAGACCGCCGATGCCCGCTGGATCGGCAATGACGAGGGGGAACTCCTTGGCCACAACCTCGGCAGGGGCGGTGACATCGACGGCGACGGGCTGCCCGACCTCTTGATCGCGGGCTACCACGCCCCTGCCGGCGGCCACAACAAGGGCACGGTCTACGGCATCTTCGGGCAGAACCTCACCTTGGGGACTCACAACATCGATGATGCGGACTGGGCCATCGACGGCTCTCGCGACATCGAGGGCATGGGGCACGGCATGTCAACGGCCGGCGATGTCGACGGCGACGGCCGAGCGGATGTGGTGATGGGAGGGTGCTGCAGCTTTCCGCCCGAGCTCGGGCGAGCCTGGATTGTGACCGCGGAGGACATTGTGTCCGGACCGGTCGACCTGACCACGCATACGCCGCGATGGGACGGCGTGCTTGACGATGATCAAGCGGGGTACAAGACCAGCCCTGTGGGCGACGTCGACGGCGACGGCCTCGACGACGTGGCCATCGGGGCCCGCCTTCAGGACCAAGGCGCCGACAGGGGCGGCAAGGTCTACATCCTCTTTGGCGCCTCCATGCCCGGCGTGGAGATCGGTAGCCTCGCGGACGCCGACATTCACCTCCCCGGCACGGCCATCGGCGGAGAGCACGGCTATGACATCGGACCTGGTGGAGACATCGACGGAGACGGTCTGGCGGAGGTCGTCACTGGGGCCCACCAATCAAGCCGCAACGTGGTCGTCGGCGGCGAGGCCATGGTGTTCTTCGCCGCGAGCATGAACGCCCTCGGCACCATACCGGCCGATGAGGCGGACATTCGCTTCATCTCCACAGAGGTCAACCACCTGCTCGGAGTCAGCGTGGAGGGTGGCATGGACTTCGACGGAGATGGCGATGTTGACCTCATCCTCGGTGCGAGCGGAATGGCGCCTCCAACCCAGGGCTCCAGCGACGAGGACGTCTTCGACGGAATGGACAGCCCCGGCGATGCCTATCTGTACTGGTCCGACAGCCTCGTTCCCGGGGTCCACAATGTGACCGAGGCCGACGTTCACTTCGAGGGCGAGACCCTCAACGATCACGCAGGCATCAAGGTCACCAGCCCAGGCGATGTGGACGCCGATGGGTCCGACGATCTCCTGATCGGCACCGAGCGCGGACAGACGGGCGTGGGCCGCGCCTATCTCCTCCTGGGATTGCGGGCCGAGTAGCTACCCGATACCCACCCACATGCTCAAGACATCGATTGGACGCCTCCGCCTCATCGGCATGATCGAGGGACTCAGCTTCCTCCTCCTGCTCTTCTTCGCCATGCCCCAGAAGTATCTCTATGGGGACCCCAGCTGGGTCAAGGTCGTGGGCCAAGCTCACGGGCTCCTCTGGGTGGTGTTCTGCTTCGCGTTGATCGACGCCAAGAGCGCTTCGGGGTGGTCCCTCAAGCAAGCCCTCGTGCCCTTCGTCGCCTCGATGCTGCCCTTCGGGCCCTTCGTGGTGGACAAGCGCCTCAAGGAAGGCCGCGTCTAGCCCCCGATGAGACCTTGGCGAAGGTCAGATTGACTGAGCCCCTTATGCTTGAGCTTGGACCACCGCGAGAGAAGCGTCGAGGGATCCGTCTTGCTCTGCTTGAGCGATCGGTAGAGCTTCTCGCCCATTCCCGCGTCCGCCAGCTCACGCTTTAGCGCTGTCCAAGCCGCCTTCTCACGCTTCTTCTCGAAGCGCATCCTCAAGTCCGTGAGCGTGCGGATGCTCCGCTTGTCCCCCACTGTCTTGAGGTGCTTGACGAGGAGGTCGTGCGCGTGTCGGGCCGCGCCCAAAGAGGGTCTGGAATTGAGCTCTATCGGCGTTCCGCGCAGTGCATCGACGAGACAACCAAGCCACTCGGTGCCGAGGTGAGCCTCCGGGTGGAGCACGTCCTTGGCGTCCGAAGCATCGGCCATGGGTGACTCCGCGGGCGGCGCCGTCCCTCCGAATTTCGCCAGCAGCTGCGAGCGCAGATCAGACACGGGGACCTGCTTCTGGCCGGGAGACGGCCTCCCAGTTCTGCTCATCCTCCTCGAATCGCCGAGCCCGCTCAACGCTCATGCCCATGTGGGTGTCGTACCGCACCTGACCCTTGTTGCGCGACCAGAATTTCCAGGCGCCGTAGGCGGGTCCAGGCGGCACCAGCGCATCGGGGCCCTTGCCGATGAGATCCTTCCTACCCCAGGCTTGAAGGGCCTCCCGAACATGGGGCCATTCTTCACGCTTCCAGTAGAAGAGGAGCGCACGCTGACGGCTCCGCTCCCTGTCCCCGCGAGCCACGAACACGGATGACTTGGTGTAGGGGTCTTCACCCGACACATACATCGCGGTGGCGATGGTCGACGGCGTGGGCATGAACATCTGAACCTGCCGCGGCCGCAGCCCGGAGCGCTTCATATAGAGGGCGAGCTCTATCGTCTCTTCCGGTCCGATGCCGGGATGAGCGCACTGGAAGTAGGGAACGACGTACTGCTCCTTGTCGGCCTTCTCGTTCGACTGCTTGAAGCGACGCATGAAGTCGTCAAAGTACTCGATGTTGGGCTTGCGCATCATCTTCAGCGCCGCCGGAGAGGCGTGCTCTGGCGCCACGGAGAGCTGTCCTTGGACGTGATGGGCCGCCAGCTCCTCGACAAACTCGGGGTCGAGCGCTGCCAGATCGTATCGGATGCCCGAGTTCACGAACACGCGGCGAATACCCGGGAGCTTGCGCGCCTTTCGAAGCAAGTCGAGGTAAGGCTTGTGGTCGGTGCCGTAGTGCTTGCAGCGTACCGGGTGCAGGCAGCTCACTCGCCGGCACACCGCATTGGCCGCGGGGCTCGTGCACTTCATGTGGAACATATTGGCCGTGGGTCCGCCGAGGTCAGAGACGATGCCGTTGAAGCCTGGTCGAGAGGGCAGCGTGGCCAGTTCCTTGAGGACGCTCTCCGAGGAGCGACTGGTGACGTCCTTGCCCTGGTGAATGGTCAGCGCGCAGAAGCTGCAGCCTCCGCTGCAGCCGCGGTTGACGCCGATGGAGTCGCCGATCGAGGCGAGGGCGGGCACGTCCTGGCGGTAGCAGGGGTGGGCGGCGTGGGCGTACGGAAGCTCGTGCAGCCGGTCGAGCTCGGCGGTGGTGAGCGGTCGGGCGGGCGGGTTCTGCACCACGTGACGTCGGCCGTGGG
>CAZKOI010000169.1:0-7616 GCA_964554315.1 uncultured Enterobacterales bacterium
ACGCCGATGCGGATGCGGACGCCGATGCGGATGCGGACGCCGATGCGGACGCCGACGCGGATGCGGATGCCGACGCTGGACCGGACACGGGCTCCGATGATGTGTGCGATGAGACGCCATCAGACATTGAGGGGCCCTACTGGAGGGAGGGGACGCCGATCCGAAGCGACTTCGATCTCTACGGTGACGAGGGCCATCGCCTCACGCTATCGGGAGCTGTCATGGACTCAGACTGCAACCCTATCCCGGGTGCAGTCATTGAAATGTGGCATGCCGACCCGATCTTGAAGGAGGCTTCCGAGCTCGGACCATCCGACACGGTGGGCTACGACACGTCCTCTACTGAGATGCGGTACTACGGGCAGTTTGCTGCTGACGCGGAGGGTCGGTACACCTTTCACACAAAGAAACCGGGCTGGTACCTCAACGGGGCGAGCTTTCGTCCCAGCCATATTCACGTCAAGGTCTACGTGGATGGAGTAGAGCGCCTCACTACACAGCTCTACTTCCTGGGCGATCCGTTCATCGACGCCGATCCATGGGCCACCGCTGAGCGTTCTGTTGCGCTCACCGAGGGCTCGGGAGGCGGTCTCGAGGGCAGGTTTGACTTCACGCTCGCCTAATAGGCAATTGCGGCGCCCATCACCCCGGTTCCGCCCAACACACGACTACCGCTCCGGTTGAAGTCGAGGGTGCCGCTGGCTTCTTTGAGCTTAGAGACCACCACATTGACCTGGCGTCCAGGCGCCCAGTAGCCCCATGCGGATGCGGGCACCGTGAAGTTTCCGTCGTCCCACACGAGGCAGGTCACGGCCTGTTCCACTGCAATGGGTTCGGAGGCCGTCAGCATCCACATCTCAATGAGGACGGCATCGGCTCCACCGGAGGACCAAGAGAAGGTCTGCGATTGGTACAGATCGGGAGGTGAAAAGCCGCTCATCGACGGACTGTAGACCGTAATCGAGGGCGGGGTCTCGAGGAAGAGCGCGGTCTCACCCACGGGGGACTCGCTCGAGGCCAAGGACTGAAGCGTGTAGCCGCGGCTGGGGCCGTATTCAGAGGATGACATTTCAGTCTTCACGAAGCCTGAAGAGGCGTCGTCCCAGCTGATGATGGTGGACGTTGTGCTCTGGAGACGGATGCTTGACGCCCCGAAGTCGTATGGGGAAAAGCTGAGCCCGCTCGACCAGCCGCTCCCGACACACTGGTCCATCCCGGGCGCGTAGAAGTCCATGGTGCTCAGTTCGGTTGGGTGAACGAAGTACACCTCCGCATACCCCCAACCGCCGGAATCCCAATAATCCCCTATGTAGTCCACCCACCTCACGATGCCGAGCGCACCGGCTTGTCCAGCGCCGTCCTCCCAGAAACGGAAGCCATTGGTGAGCGACCCGCGACTCCCATCAGGGTTCACCACCTCGACTGGAACCCAGCCCTCGGCAGCAAAGGATGTGGTTTCAACGCGGATAGACGTTCCGCTATTGGTGATGACGGGGACCGCGGAGCCCGCAATGTTCACGACGGCGCCTGTTGAAAAGGGTCCCCCCTGAATCTCGACGATCTCTCCGCCGATGTTGTTGCCGTGCTGCGGAATGACGTTGCTTATGGCGATGTCTCCGTCCGAGTCGGCGTCGCTGTCGCTGTCGGCGTCGGCGTCCGAGTCGGCGTCGCTGTCGGCATCGCTGTCGGCATCGCTGTCGGCGTCGGCATCGCTGTCGGCGTCGCTGTCGGCGTCGGCATCACTGTCCAAGACGATGGGGCCGCCGTCATCAGCGTTGGGACCTGGCTTTTCAGACAAGCCCGTGTCGTCGCTTGTGTACAGGCTTAGGCCGCATCCGAGCGAGAACGCGGCGAGCAGGGGCAGACGTCTAGACACAGTCAGAACCATGTCTCAAGGGTAGACATAGTGGAGCGTATCCTCAAGCAGCATCTTCACGAGCATGGCCGAGTTCGCGCCCGTGCATCCCTCAGTTGGGGGCCGGGCTGTACCCCCAAGGTGGGCCAGCCTCACCGCGATGAGATGCGTCTGTGATTGAGCTTGGGGCAGTTATTGGGTCGACTGACGGCGAGCTATCCGATACGAGGCCGGCCTGAATTTTTAGGAGGTGAAGCCGTGATTCGACGCATTGCACTGGGGCTTGCTGGCGGCTCGTTGGCCGGAGCGCTGGTCGGCATAGGGGAGGCCATGTACATCCTCGCAGGCGCAGGTACGGGGGAGTACGGGGCGCTCGTGTATGCGACGGTGCTGTATGGCTTCATCGGCGCAGGTGGCGGTTTTGGGCTGGGTGTGGGATTTGCGATGCTCTCCGCGATCAAGCTCAAGCTGGCTGATCATCGGGTCTATGTCCTCAGCTTCTTGGCGATCTTCTGTGGCCTTGGAATGGTCATCACCCGGTACGTGGCGAACAAGGCCATCTACTTAGAGCAGGGTGTTCCCTTAAGCGGCATGGTCAAGATCTTGGCCATCTACGGTGTCATCGGCCTGCTCGGGATGTGGCTTGGACGCATCATGCTCACCCAGACTCCGTTCAAGATTCTCACCACAATCCGTGGGTCGACGACAGCCATTGGAGGCTTGGTCATCCTGACGGCTGTCTTCTCATTTTCGCCCAACCAGAGCGCACGCTCCGGGATCCTCGCCCCTGCTCGACCACCATCGGAGGATCTCCTCAAGAGACCGAACATCCTGCTGATAATGGTCGATACGCTTCGGGCCGATCACCTCGGTACCTACGGTTTTCCAGCCCCGATCTCCCCTGAGCTTGACGCCTTGGCCCAAGACTCGGTGGTCTTCGAGGAAGCCTTCACCTCCGCCTCATGGACCCGCGCCTCGACCGCCTCTCTGTTTACCTCCATGACGCCCAGTGGACACAGCTGCGACGTCAAGGTGGCCATGCTTCCCGACGAGGTCACCACGATCGCCGAGGTGCTGAAGGCCCAGGGCTACGTGACAGGCGGGTTGCCCAACAACATCAATGTCACCCGGTCCTTCAATTTCCACCAAGGCTTTGACTGGTTCGAGTATCAAGCTCCGGCTTACATCGCGGGCGCCACCGAGTCGTCGAGTCAGCTCTCCATGTACAACGTCGTTCGCAAGCTCAGGGACCGGCTGACGGGCGGCAAGAAGCGGGTGGAGGACTACTACCAGCCAGCCGATGTCGTTCTCGGCAACGCGCAGACGTTCATGTCGGCCAACAAAGACCAGCGTTGGTTTGGCTTTGTCCACCTCATGGAGCCCCACGATCCCTACTTCGAGCGGCCGTTTACCGGTGAGGGCGTTGGACGGGCCGAGATGGAGCATCCCCCGGCCGAGCTGGAGGCGCAGATTCGAACGGCCTACCAGCAGGAGATTACCTGGATGGATGGCGAGCTCGGGCGCTTCTTCAAGTGGATGAAGAGCGAAGGACTGTACGACAACACGGTCATCGTGATCACCTCCGACCACGGCGAAGAGTTTCTCGAACATGGTGGATGGTGGCACGGCACGACGCTCTACGATGAGCAGCTCCATGTACCGTTGATCGTGAAGCTCCCTGAGAGCCTCTGGGGCGGAACGAGGGTGCCTTGGCAGGTCCGTCAGATGGATACTGCCGCGACACTGGCTGTGCTCGGCGGGGCCATGGTTCCGATGGAGTGGCAGGGAGACGACCTCTTTGAGGAAGACTTCGGCGCGCTCGTCGAGGTCCTCAACGGGGCGACCCCGCCCGTTCCGACGGAAGAATCGGAGGGACCCGCGGTGGCGGACTCCGGCGCGGCGATCGATGCACCGCCGCCGCTGCCTTCACGCCAGGAACTCCGGGACCATCGGGAGCGCGTCGTCCTCTCCGAGGAGAACTTCGAGGGCAACGTGCTCTCGAGCGTGCGCGCAGACGGGTACAAGTACATTCGGGCGAATGAAGGCAACCCTCGTGGACTGGCCCCTGAAGAGCTCTACGCTCTCGAGCCCGATCCGGGGGAGAAGGACAACCTGGTGGGCAAGGACGGAAAGAGGCAAACGGAGCTCTCGACCTTGCTCAAGGGCGAGCTTCAGTCGGCCATGAGCGTCAAGGTTGAGGCTCAGACTGCAGAGATCAGCGCGGACGACTGTGAGCGGATGCGGGCACTCGGGTACATTGATGGCGACTGCAGTGAGCTCACAGGTGGCCCCGTCTCCACGGGTGCAAGCCCGGCAGAACAGTAGATGGACACTGGGGCCAGGACCCTCATCATTGGTCTGGACGGGGCCACATGGGACCTCGCAGACCGGTTCATGGCCGATGGGCGAATGCCTCACCTGGCTCGGCTCGTCGAGGAGGGCTGTCGTGCACCGCTGAACAGCACCACGCCGCCCATGACCTTGCCTTCTTGGTCCAGCATGCTGACGGGGTGCAATCCAGGGCGACACGGGATCTTTGACTTCGTGCGAAAGCATGACGATCGGTGGGCGCTGGAGTTCACCAATTCCACCCATCGAGCGGTGCCCACAATCCTGCGTGTATTGTCCGATCGTGGTCGACGAGTAGGCAGCGTGGCGGTGCCGACGACCTGGCCACCGGAGCGCCTCAACGGCGTGCAGATCAGTGGATTCGACGGCCCGGTCTCCACGGGAATCGACGCCAGCTTCTGCGAGCCCAAGTCGCTGTACGATGAAGTCAAGCGCCGCTTTGGGGGGATGAAGTTCGCGGACTTCCAGGAGTCCTTGATCGACGGCGACTGGCACGATCTCGCACTCGATGCGCTCTTGCGCGAGATTCCGAGGAAGACCGCCATCGCCCGATGGCTGATGAGTGAGGGACGCTTCGACCTCTTCATGCTTCTCTTCGGCGAATCGGACACCGCGAGTCATCACTTCTGGATGTTTCATGACCCGATGAGCCCTCGTCACGACCCGTCCGCCAGTGCTCGCCTCAAGGATGCGATTGGGTCTGTGTACCAGGCGCTGGACGGCGCGCTCGGTGAGCTCGTCCAGTTCGCCTCGCCGGACCATGTTTGTGTCGTGTCTGACCATGGCTTCGGCGGTGCCTCGACCTACGCGCTGTATATGAACCGATTCTTGGAGTCGAAGGGGTGGCTCACCTACAAACACACCGGAGAGGTGGGGGGACTAGGGACAGGCACTAGTCTCGCCTCCAAGCTCCGGTCTGCCGCCGCCACACGCATCCCGCCGAGCGTTCAGGGGAAGCTCTACCGAGCGGTGCCGAGCGCGGTGCTGGGGACCATCGAGTCCAAGAGCAGGTTCGGCGACATCGACTTTTCAGGGACGCTAGCGGTCTCGGACGAGATGAACTACGCGGCCACGATTCGGCTCAATCTTGACGGTGTTCCCTCTGAGGCTCACGGTGAGGTGGTCGCGAGGCTTCGCGAGGACTTGCTTTCCTGGCGGGTCGATGGGCACGATGTCGTTCAGCGAGTGGATACCCGAGAGGCCCTCTATGAGGGGCCCTGTGTGGGGGACTCCCCAGAGGTCGTCGTCGAACTCAACCTGAGAGAGGGGTATAGCTACACCCTCCTGCCGTCACTTCGTGTGCCTCAGGGCACCACATGGAGAAAGCTCGAGCCACATGAATATGTGGGCGGAAAGGGCTTGGGGATGAACGGAACTCATCGTCAGCACGGAATCCTTGGGCTCTGGGGGCGGGGGGTCGTTGCAGGAGGGACCGTTTCAGCCGGAATGCCGGACATCGCACCCACACTGCTGCATCTCATGGGTGAGCCGGTCCCAGCTCAGATGGACGGGCGGGTGATTAAGGAGGCGTTGGTGATGGCCACCGAGCCGGGTCTCTCCGACGCCCTCCCCGTAGAGAGGACGCCTGAGTCCGTCTCAACGTCTGAGGCGGACGCCATTCGAGCCCGCCTAGAGCGCTTGGGCTACCTGTGAGCGGCCCACTCACACGTCCACTTCGGATTACCCAGGCGGCGGCCTTCCCTTTTCCGTCGGCGCAGGGCTCCCAAGTCTATGTACGAGGCATGGCGAGAGCGCTCGCGCGTCGCGGCCACCAGGTGACTGTCGTCTGCTACGGCCACGGCCACGGCGAGGCTGACTCGGACTACCGGGTCGTTCGAACACCGCGGGTTCCTGGGTATCGCAACATGCGCGCGGGCCCGGACTGGGTGAAGCCAATGCTCGACCTCGCTCTCGCGGCCAAGATAGCGAGCGTCCCCGCGGACGTTGTTCATGCGCACAACTATGAGGCGCCCCTGGCGGCTCTGGCTGCAAGGCTGAGGATGCGTGCTCCCCTGGTCTACAGCGCTCACAATACGATGCGAGAGGAGCTGCCGTCGTACTTCTCCGGTCGAGCCGTCAAGGGCGCAGCACGCGGCCTGGGTGCGCTGCTCGACCGCACGGTCCCTCGGTCGGCTGACCATGCCGTGGTGTTGTCTGAGGCCGCCAGGCAGACGCTCCAAGGCCTCGGCTGCCGGAGGGTGTCCTTGGTGCCGCCTGGTGTGGACTTCGATGAGCTCCGCGACGTGGAGCCGGTCACCGTGCCTGGGGGGCCGTGGGTGGTCTATGCAGGCAACCCGGACGCGTACCAAGATCTCGACATCTTGGTCGAGGCCGTCCGGGCATTGGATGGCGTCGGGCTGCTGATGGTCAGCGCCGCTCCCTTGGATGAATGGGCAGCCAAGGGGCTGCCGCGCTTTAAGGCGATCCAGACCTCCGACTTTTCAGTGGTCAAGTCGCTGGTCGCAGGAGCGGAGGTTGCTGCAATTCCGAGGACGGTATGCAGTGGGTTTCCAATAAAGCTTCTGAACAACCTTGGGCTCGGGACGCCCACGGTCGTCGCCAGAGGCTCATCACGCGGACTGCCGGGTGAGGTCGTGGTCGACAATGGAGATGTCAAGGCCATGGCGACGGCCATTCGCGTTCTGATCGATAGTCCCACGCGCCGCCGCCAACTGGGGAAGGCCGGCCTTGCTCACGTCCGAGACGCGTGTTCGTGGGAGGCACGGGCGATGGACCTTGAGAAAATCTATGCGGCTTGCCTTGAGGTTTAGGAGCCCATTTCGTAGACCTCGCGCTATACTGCGGGCGTGCACGGTATGCGCCCAGGCGGCGCGAGCGCCGGAAGGCGCAAAGGCTAATGTCATGAATGGATGGAAATCGTGGTCCATGGTTGGAGCGTTGCTCCTCTCGACCGGCTGTGGTGAGGGCGCTAAGCCCTACTTTGCGAGCGGCGGCAGCATCGTCACGGGAGATGACACCTCAAGTCCCACACCTGACGACGACCCGCCCGATGATGATCCCCCCGATGACGGCCCCCCGGACGACGGAGGCCCGGACGACACCTCGGTACCACCGGATACCGGAGAGGAGGGCGAAGAGGCCTTCGACAATCCGGGCGACACGCGGACAATGGAGCAGGATGATGAGGGTGACCTCAAGATGGACCTGTCGGATAAGTCGGGAGACTCGAACCAGGATCAGGAGTTCTACCTGATTCTCGTCAACACGGGCTCCGACGATGCCACCTACACACTGCGGTACATACCGACGGTTGAGGAAGAGGAAGAGACGGATGGCGATCCCCCCCCCGATGGGGATGGTGGCGCACCGGATGGCGGTGCACCCGATGGCGGCGCGCCCGATGGCGGTGCCCCCGATGGCGGTGCCCCCGATGGCGGTGCCCCCGATGGCG
>CAZKOI010000170.1:0-7594 GCA_964554315.1 uncultured Enterobacterales bacterium
CCCCTCCCGATGCTGCAGCGAGCCGCGAAGACGAGGTCGATGACATCGAGATCACGCTGTTCAGCACCCCCATGTTCGCCGGCCTTGAGCCCGATGATCTGACCGTGCTCGCTAACCTGCTCCACATCGAGCACGTGCCTGCAGGACGAATGCTGTTCGAGGAAGACGAGCTTCAAGAGAGTCTCTTCATCATCCGGAAGGGGTCCTTGTCGATAAGAAAGTCTGTTCATGGCAGCGAAGAGAGCACGGAGATCACGCGGATGTACCCCGGCGCAGTCTTGGGCGAGATGGCGGTCGTCGAGTCGCAGCCTCGCTCCGCCACCGCCGTTGCGCTCGAGGAGGTCGAGGTGATTCGAGTCGAGGCCTCCGTGCTCAATGATCTCTACGAGCGCTCACCCGTCGGTGGCGTCAGGATCCTGGAGCACCTCATCGCCACCGTCTCTGAGCGCCTGCAGAGCTCATCACACGCGCTGTTTGGCGAGGTGAAGGCGCGGGAGCCGGGGGACCCAAAAGGGGGCCTTCAGATGGGCGAGAACAGCGAACTGAGTCGACAAGAGGCGCAGACCTTGCTCACATCGCTGCCCATCTTTCGCAACATGGGCCCCGAAGACTTTCACGCCATGGCGCCCAGCCTCGGCAAGGTTCGCTTCGAAGATGGCGCATTCATCGCGGCCAAGGGCGACATCGAGGCCTGTATGTACTTGGTCATCGCGGGTACCGCCGAGGTGTGGCTTCCGAACAACGCTGGCGAGCGGATGGTCTTCGCGAGAGTCGGCATGGGGAGCTCAATCGGGGAGATGGCTCTCTTCCAGGACAGCCCTCGCTCGGCAAATGTGACGGCCAAGGGAGAGGTGAACACCGTCGTCATCTCCAGGACGGCCCTTCAGCGACTCGCGGAAGGAAGACCGAGTGTCGCCACGAAGCTCTATGCCGCCTTGCTTGGTCTTCTCTGCCAGCGTCTGCGACGAACATCGGCACAGATGGCCGACCGCGCCGCGCTCACGCCGGAGCCAGCCTCTCCCCCGAACGCGCTTGACCGTCCGCCGGACGCCAACCTGACCGAGCCCGAGCCGACCTTCGAGGCGTCGATCGACGAGATCAACCCACTGGCTCGGTTGACTGACGATCCCGGCCAGTGGCGCCTCCGGCTCTCCGCGGCCTCCCCGATTGTGCTCTCCGCAGCGCTCTGCTGGGCGTGCACCCCCGGATGGACTCAGGCCCTCTCAACCATCCCACAGCCACAGGTGGCGGTGGCGGTGACCCGCCTCAACCCCGGCCCAATGAGCGCCCAGCTTCCCGTGGAGCCTTATGACGCTCAGTCGGGCCGCCTCGCACTCGAGTCAATCGGCAGCAGTCGCGTCTTTCAGACCAGCAACTGGCCGTGTCTTCCCGACACCATCCAAGGAAGCGAACGATACGGCGTATT
Organism: uncultured Enterobacterales bacterium; assembly: GCA_964554315.1. Lineage (GTDB taxonomy): Bacteria > Myxococcota_A > UBA796 > UBA796 > UBA796 > UBA796. The sequence goes on from CAZKOI010000170.1 coordinate 1,427, forward strand.
TCCCCGACGAACCGCGACCTTTGCGTTCGAGGCGACCCGTGAGGTGGGCGACCTTCAACCCTTGGTCGAGACATTGCGTTCTGGAGGCGTGTTTAGGGCGGCCCTCATCGGTCGTGCAGAGGGGCTGCAGACCTGGGAAGAGCGCGTCGCTGGGTGGCCCGTGGTCTCCTTGCTGCTTGATAGACCGCCTCGCGGGGCGCACTGGCTCTCGCTGAGCGACAGCGGCACACAGACCCTTGGCCTCCTCCCCGGAACAGCAAAGCCCTCTTCATGCGCGCTGGTGGTGGAGGACAACGTCACGGTCTCGGCGCTTCAACATGCGGTCCAGCAGCTTCAATCCCCCAAGGCCATCCCAAACTGTCAGGGCACGGTCACCCTGGTCCTGTCCACCGACGTGAAGGGCACGGAGCGCCACCCAGGCTGGCGTGGGTGTCAGTAGCCGCTGAAGCTCAACGCGCGGCCTGCTCGCCTCTCCCTGCCGCCAAGGCAGCCGCGACGTCGACACCGGGACCAATGATCGCGAGCCCTTCCTCGCCGAAGGTGATCCGCTCAGGCGGATTCAGGTTGAGGGAGTCGCCCGCCCAGTTGAGGACATGTCCACCCTGCTCGCGAACCATCAGGCCCACCGCGGCGAGGTCCCATATTGCGCAGCCTCTGCGGCCACGCTTGGGTGGCTTGAGGTAGACACTATTGGCTCGTTTTAGGACCTGCAGGCCATTGAACACCGCGCCACCGACGAAGTGAATGGCGTTTGCCTCGTCGAGGGCATCGAAATTCGGCTCCAAACGGAGACTTCGATCCGCAAACCACTGTAGCGGACCTGCGCTGGACGGAGGCGGCGTGAGCAACTCGCCGTTGCAGCTCACACCGCCCCCGATGATCGACTCGTAGAGCTCCCCAGCAACGGGGTCATACACCACACCAAGGAGCGGCTTGCCCGCACGGTCGACGAGCGCAATCGAGGTGGTGTAGCCCGCCTTGCCTTCCACAAAGTGCTGCGTACCGTCGAGCGGATCGACCGCCCAGAAGGCGTGGCTCTGGAGGCGGCTATCGTCGGGTTCTTCTTCCTCGGCCAGCCATCCGAGCTCGTATCGAGCCATGGTGGCCTCTAGGGTGTCACGGATGACCGTCTGGGCGGCGATATCCACCTCGGTCACCACGTCCGATGCCGGCGTGCCAAGGCCCTTCGAGCTCACCGTGAGGCGACCGCCGCTCCGAGCCTGAATGAGCGCCCCCGCCGCCAAGCAGGCCTGCCGGGCCGCGCCCAGAAGCTCATGACAGATCGCATCAACGGCTCGACTGGTGACTCGTTCGCTGTACCCGCTCCGCTTGTAGTGGCCAGGGCTCCAGCCGGCCATGAACCGCTCAAAGTCCGCCCAAGCAACAGGGTAGAGCGACCGCCACTCCTGCTCGAGCGCCGCCCCGTCCACATCTTCGGGAAGGTGGGCGCGGAGCACCTCGAAGTAGACGCGGAGGACGTCTTCCTCTCGCTCCTCACATTGACCCGCGGACATCGCGCTGCCGACAAAATAGGAAATGTCCTTAACGGCGGCCCCGCATCCCACATACTGAAAGTCCACGGCAGCCACCTGCATGCGGTCATCGCTGTAGAGAAAGTTCGCGAGCTTGGCGTCCCCGTGGATCAGGGTTGGGTACATCCCGCACCGAAGCCTGGCATCGAACAGACCGGCAAAGGCATGCAGCCTCGTGCCATCGATCACGCGCAGCTCGTCCTGCCGGGTCGCCAGATGCCAATAGCTCCCCTCCGACCACAGACCCTCTCCGGCATCACCGAGGTGGTGCGCATGAAATCGAGCCAGCCACGTCAGTCCAGCGACGACATCGGACCAAGCGGCATGAGTCAACACTCGCCCAAGGCCTCGCTCCGCGAGATCCTCCAGCACGAGAAAACGCTCGCCATCATCCGAGAAGGCATCAAGGCAACGCGCGGTTGGTGCGCCCAAGAGCGCGTGCTGGTTGCTGCGCTTGTACCACTGAAACTCCACGTCGTAGGACCGCGCCTTTCGCGCGCTCGAGGCAGCCCCACCGAATCCTCTGGGGTGATGCTCTGTCCCGCGTGGCTGGATGTGCTTGACGATGACCGCGTCGCGCTCTCCCCCGTGTAGAGACACCCGACTGAGCGTGCCGTAGCCGTTCCAGAGCGGCTGAATCAGCTGAACCTCGCCCCAACGCTGAGCCCCCGCAGCGGCAAGGATTCGACGACGGACACGTTCCTTCATGCCCTTCCGATATTGACCTTTTGGAGAATCCACAACACGACGCTGCCGCGGACTAGAGCGCGCGGAAAGTGCTGAACTCGATCATGCCCTCAAACTGAATCGTGGTCTGCCGGTTGAAGTCCAGTCCATCGGCCATCGCCTCGTAGGTTCCTGTCCAACCTCCAGGCACCAATGCGGCGCCGTGCGCGCCTGTCGCTCGACGCGGATCGCCGTCGGGCAGCTCGAAGTAGCTGTCGCCCCGCTCGGGGTAGTAAACATCAAACACGAAGTCGGTGTGCCGAACCGTGGCTTCTGGAATTGGGTCCCCGGCAGCGTCGACCACGTGAATGAAGATGGACCCGAGCATGAGGTTGACCGGCTCTTCCTTGTTCAGCTCATGCTCCATGGCGTCGAGGTCCTCTCGATTCACCGTCATCAACTCAATGCCCCGATAGTCGTCGGTGAGGCGACCGAAGCCCTCGGTGAAGCCTCTGAGGCTCCTCAAGGCGCGTGCCGGAATGTGCGTGCCAGAGTCCACAATCTTGGGCTCTTCTGACACGCAGTCATGGGTCAACACCAAGAGATCTTGCTCTCCCGCCAAGGGGACATCCCGAATCTCCCATGAGCCATCCCAGGCGGTCTCACCGCTCGCGATTTCTTCAATTGATCCGCCGGCGAGCAGGCCGGAGACGTTGAACACCTCGAGACAGAAGTGGCCCTCCTCAACCTCAAGATCGAGGCCATCAAAGACCTGGCCAGAGAGGGAGACCACACGATCCGCCGCCTCTTCCTCAAAGTCCCAACAGTCTTGGTCTGCGCCGCAGGAGGGGTCCTCGCAGTCCACCCATCCATCCTGATCGTTGTCGAGTCCGTCTGAGCACGCGCCGGCGCGGTCGCCCTCAACCGGCCCCTCCGATTGAGGTGCGCTAGGCACATCGCCCCCTTCGTCAAGCAATGTTCGGTCGAGGTGCTGCTGCGATCCGCCGGCAGAGCAGGCCGAGAGCCCCAGGCCAAAGAGCGCGAAGAACGCCCAAGTTTTGGGTGCGCCTTTCTTCGTCAGACCATGTCCGCCTAGGTGCCGCTTGCTTCTGAGGTTCACGTTCACGAAAAAGCCAAGTAGAATGGGCCCCGCGCCCCCCTCATCATAGCAGGGTACCCGATGTCGCCAGTGAAACCTTTGGTGCGGCTGATCATCTTGTTCGCCGTCGGCTGCTCCCCTAAGCAGAGCACCACTGAAGACCACTCGACGAGCGATGATACCGGATCACCCGATGACGGCCTCACCATCGACACGGGGGATACCAACGAACCGGCATGGCTGGTACCCAAGGCGGACATCATCGCAGGCTGGGGACACACCTGCCTTCTCTCGGATGAAGGCGATCTGAGCTGCTGGGGCTACAACCAACACGGCGCGACCGATGTGCCTCCCATCGAGGTCGCCCGCCTGACAGGGGGCCACCTCAACACCTGTGCAATCAAGTCGGACGGCACCCTTGCGTGCTGGGGCTACAACCTTGATGGGGAGTCAACCCCACCGCACGGCACCTACACCAGCGTCGACTCAGGCGGCGACCATACCTGCGCGCTGTCTCAAGTCGGTGAGATTCACTGCTGGGGCGGGCTCAATGAGTACCAGCAGCTTGAAACGCCCAATGGCTACTACACCAGCGTGGTCGGGGGGTGGTTTCATGCATGCGCTCGAACGGTCGACGGCTACCCACGATGCTGGGGCGCAAACGGTCAGGGCCAGAGCAGTCCGCCTCATGTATGGGTGTCGTCCCTGGGCTCCGCATACTGGAGCACCTGCGGCATTCAAAGTGACGGCACGCTAATCTGCTGGGGCTCGGGCATTCATGGCCAGACCGACCCACCCGAGGGCAAGTACACCGCCGTCTCGGGCGGAGAATTCCATCACTGCGCCATTCGAGAGGACGGCGCCGTCTTGTGCTGGGGCCGAAATGACTTTGGCCAGTGCGACCCTCCCGATGAGCCCTTTTCGACGATCTCGCTGGGTGGCATCCACAGCTGTGGCATGACCACGTCCGGTCAATGGCGATGCTGGGGGGACGACCAGTACGGTGCGCTGGCGCCTACCAGGTGACGAGCGGGCGAGCGAGCCGCCGATCACTCCGGTAGACTCTGAGCACGGCGATTGAACGTCATGTGAGATTCTGATGTCCGACACCACAAGCAACGAGAACGACACTTCGTCGAACGCCGTGAACCCCCTCATGCCGAGCGAGACCATCCGCCTGACGTACCTGGCCGAGGACACAGGCGAGACCGTTGACCTTAAGGACGAATCGGAGGCTCAGCTAAAGCTTGGCGTGAGGATCGGTGCCGGCGGCGTGGGAGAGGTCTTCGAGGCCGTTCAGCCCTCGCTTCGGCGAACCGTCGCCGTGAAGGTGCTGCAGCCCTCTAGGAAGGACGCCTTCAGTCAGATGTTCGTCAATGAGGCGCACATCACCGCGCGACTTAACCACCCCAACATCCTCCCCGTGCACGACATGGTTCAGGTTGGTGGTGTGCCCGCCCTGGTGATGAAGCGCATCCACGGCCAGTCCTGGGATGCCCTCATCGAAGAGGAGCGACGCAACGACACCTTCACCGTCGAGCGCCATGTCCGGATTCTGATCAACGTCTGTCGAGCCGTCAGCTACGCCCACGCCCAAGGGATCGTTCACCTGGACATCAAGCCCGCCAACGTCATGGTCGGCGAGTTTGGCGAGACCCTGCTGATGGACTGGGGGTGTGCCGCCGTCTACGAAGACTCCTTGTGGTCGGACCTGCCGACCGTCCCCCGGGCGCGTGCGATCCGCCACCCGCTCGGGACCCCCGCCTTTCTCCCCCCGGAGCAAGCGCGGGGCGACGGTGCATCGATCTCACCGGCCTCGGACGTCTTCCTGCTGGGCGCCACGCTGTACACGCTGCTCACCACCTCCCCCCTTCGTCGTGGAAAGACCACGGACCGCATCCTGGAGGAGGCCGCGAGCCTCAGCAATCTCCCGACCGTCACCAGCGGTCCGGCCGAGCTGATCGGACTGGTCCACCGGACCTTGGCTCATGACCCGATGGACCGGGTCGCCAGCGCCTCGGCGATGCAGCGCGATCTCGAGGCCTGGCTCGACGGTCGAGAGGCGAGAGCACTGGTTCGTGATGCTGAGCGCATGCTACGGGGCATCGAGTCCAGTGAAACCCCAAAAGAGAACCAATCGCAGGCGTTGGTCCAGGCGCTGGCACTGTTCGAGCAGGCCGCGAAGACCAAGGATGTGAGGGACCGAGCCACAGCCGGCGCCGTGCGAACCCGCTCGGCGCTGGCCCGCGCGGCGCTGGAGTCGGAGGAACCCGGCCTGGCGAGGGCCTTTGCGACGCCCATGCCCGCAGACAACGCTGCACGTGCGGAGATCTTGGCCGCCGCGGAGGTCCTCTCCCAGACGCAAGCCAAGGGCCGACGAGCCCTTCGCGCCATCAAGATACTGAGCGCGATCTCCGCTGTGGCCTTGATAACGCTCTCGATATTCTCGACGCGCATGTACCTCTCCTCCGAGCAGGCCCTCCGCGACCTCACGGTGTCATCGGCCGAGACGGAAGCCTTGCAGCAGTTCTCCGCGAAGATGCTTCACTCCATCGACCCGGACTTCGCCCAGGGGAAGGACACCGCGCTCATCGAGCACGTGCTTGAGCAAGCGAAGAAGGATGTCTTTGTCCAATTCAGCGGCCAGCCCGTGCCGCTGAGCACCGCGGCGATACAGATTTCGAGCGGGTATTACGGTCTCGGTCGTTACGACGAGGCCACCGACCTCCTCCTTGAGGCCAAGGCGGTCCTCGAGTCCACGACGCCGCGCCCCGAGTACGCACTCGCGAAGATTCACTCCGGCTTGTCAGACACGCTCCGAAGCAAGGGCGACTTTGCCGGAGCCATCGAGTACGGCCGCACAGCAGCGGC
>CAZKOI010000171.1:0-7524 GCA_964554315.1 uncultured Enterobacterales bacterium
GGAGGGCTTCCTCCGTATTACCGACCGAAAGAAGGACCTCATCAAGACCTCAGGCGGAAAGTACGTCGCCCCCCAGAAGCTCGAGAACAAGCTGAAGAGCCTCAGTCCGATGGTCAGTCAGGTGCTGGTCCATGGCAACAACCGCAACTTCTGCTCGGCGTTGGTCACGCTCAATGAAGACGAGCTGGCCAAGTGGGCCGCTGAGAATGGGTTGGGAGGTCAGGGCATGGACCGCCTCTGTGAGCACGACGAGGTTCGGGCACTGGTGGCGCCGCTCATCGAGATGCTCAATGCGGACCTTGCGAGGTACGAGACGGTCAAGAAGTGGGCGATTTTGCCGGCTGACTTCACTCAGGAGACGGGAGAACTCACGCCCACCATGAAGGTCAAGCGGAAGGTTGTTGAGGCGAAATATGCGCCGATCCTTGATGGCTTCTATGCAGGAACCATCCAAAGCGTTTGATTTGCTTCGGCTCAGGCGGGGTTGTGGGGGTATGCTTAAGGCATAGGTCGGAGAGTCCATGCGCCAACTTTGGGTTTTGTTTTTGGGTCTTTCTTTATCGGCATGCGATAGCAGCAAAGACATCAGCGACGAAATTGCCGACGGAATCGTGTCGGGTAGTGATACCTGTGCGCCCGGCAACATGCCGCCCTTCGTATACATCACATCCCACGACGACGGCGCGGTGGTCTTGGAGGGTGAGACGGAGACCTACAAGGCGCTGGTGGGCGATCCGGACGACGATCTGAGTGATCTCAAGGTCAACTGGTATGTGGACGGCGAGCTCGTGTGCGAGGACGCGCCAGTGGACGCCGATGGTCAGACGGAGTGTGACATTACGGCAGCAGGGCCCAACTCGGTGATTCGGGTCGAAGTCACCGACCCGGATGGGTACACCGATGAGGATGTCGTGCTGGTGGTGGACCCGGGTGATGGGACACCTGCGAATACGCCACCGACCTGCGAGATTACGGCACCGCCGACCGGAAGCTCCGGGAACCTGGGCGAGACGGTTGAGCTGCGCGGAGTGGTCGGCGACGCGGAGGATGCGCCGGAGGAACTCACCGTTTCGTGGGCGAGTGACACGCTGGGTGTGCTTGGGACCTCCGTCGCCGACTCCGCGGGGGCAGTAGAGTTGGACACGGACCTGCTGAGCGTGGGGTCTCACATCCTGATCCTCAGTGTCACCGACACCGCGGGGGCGACGTGCGTCGACTTTGTGGGGTACGAAGTTCAGACGGATGGGGAGTCCGACAACCCACCCGTCGTGGTCATCACGAGTCCCGGCGATGAGGACACCTACAAAGAGGGCGAGCCCATCGACTTTGGTGCAGTGGTCAGCGATGTCGAGGATGAGGAAGAAGACTTGGTGGTGGTCTGGGAGAGCGACATTGATGGCGTGCTCAGCACAGAGGGTGCCGATGGTGATGGGGAGGTCGGTTTCTCCACGGACGGCCTCAGCCCCGGCGAGCACATCATCACGGTGACCGTGACAGATTCGGACGGTAACACCACGACTGACGCCGTCGTGATCGTGGTCACCGAGAATGCCGGGCCGTCGGATCCCGATGTCGAAATCGTGCCGAATCCGCCCTACACCAACAACGACCTCTACGCCGTCTTGGTCACGGAGGCTGTTGACCCGGATGGTGACCCCGTCACCCACAGCTTTTCGTGGACATTGGACGGCGTGGCATACACTGAGGTCTCGGGTCGCACCATTCCTTCAAGTGCAACGGTCAAGGGGCAGACGTGGTGCGTGACCGTGACGGCCTCGGATGGAACAACGTCATCGGGGAGCGACACCGACTGTGTGGTCGTACAGAATACGCCTCCGTCGATTGAACGGGTCGAGATTGCGCCGGACACACCGACCGCGGGCGATCCGCTGACCTGTGCCTATTTTGGCTTCGAGGACCTGGACGGCGATGCGGATGTCAGTCGGTACAGCTGGTCCATAAACGGAGTCTACGCAGGCTCGGGCAGTACCCTTACGGAGGGGTACGTCCTCGGCGACCTCGTGACCTGCACGGTGACGCCAAGCGATGGGGAGGATGACGGCGAGCCAAAGAGTGCCACGGTGGTCATCGGTAACACCGCCCCAGTCTTGGCTAGCGTCACCTTGGGACCCGACCCCGCCTACACGGATGACAGGATGGTGTGTACGCCGGGCAGCACAACCGATGCGGACGGTGCGGCCGGCTACGCCTACCGCTTCCGATGGGAGATTGATGGGGTCACCGTCCCGGGAGAGACGGACGCTACGCTGGCGTCGTCGCTACATGTGAAGCATCAGATCGTGCAGTGCTTCGCAACGCCATCCGATGGACTGGTTTTCGGTGACGAGGTGGGGTCCAACCTGGTTGAGATTCAAAACACGCCGCCTACAGCGCCCGAGATTCATGTCGAGCCGGTGGCACCGGATGAGACGGACGACTTGATATGCGTCATCGACGAGCTCTCCTTCGACCTCGACGATGATGTGGTCACCTATGCGTTCTCATGGACTGTCGATGGAGCGCCCTTCTCCGGAGCAACCTCGACGCTGCGCGCGGGGGACACCATCCCGTCGGAGCATACGAGCGGAGGTGAGACGTGGATTTGCACGGTGGTTCCCTTCGACGGGGAAGACGTCGGACCCAGCGACAGCGCCGGGGTAACCATCGAGGACCAGTGCCCGCCGATTGGAGGCTATGGTACAGACGGCACGGTGACGTTGGCCAGCGGGGAGGTGCGCTCGCTGAGTTACGATGTGGCCTTGGTCACGGGCAATCACACGGTGGGTTCAAGCTCCTTCACCGTTGACGACGCCTCAGGCTTCACCACGGGTGACGAGTTGCTTGTGGTCATGGTTCGAGGTGACGATGACGACTGCCTCGACAGCGGAGCAGGCCTGTGGTCTGTGGTGAATGTGGCGAGCATTGATGGCGAGCGCCTCCACCTCCGCGACCCGCTCGATCAAGACCTCTTGACCGCGGGTGGAATGAGTCACCAGGTGATTCGAATACCGCACTTTGAGTCGGTCACCCTCGGGGCTTCAGCGCGACTCACCGCGCCTGCTTTTGACGGCACCGTGGGAGGTGTGCTCATCTTCCGTGCTCAGGACGTTGTGCTGGGCAATCTGGCGAGCATCGACATGGACGCGAAGGGTTTTCGCGGGGGGGATGTATCGCTTGGATTTGGTGAACATCAGGGAGGTAGAGCCCCAATCTGGGAGGGCGTCGGTGGAGATGGCGGATATCGCTGTACGACTGCGGACTGCGTTGGCGGACCGGGGGCCGATGGTGATGGAGGCGCTGGAGGCGGCAGCGGCGGTGGTGTCGCTTCTGCCGCCGATGGCTCTGCCGGTGGCGGCGGCGGCGGTGGAGCAGGCTCCGCAGTCACCGGGGGCGGATACGGTGGGGTAGGCGCGACCGTCGGCGGTGCCGGTGCGACCGTAATGACCCCAACGTTTGGCGGAGCCGGCGGCGGCGGCGGCGGGCCGAGCGCTGAGAGCCAAGCCGCCTGTGACGATACAGATGCGGAGCGCCTTACCCTCGGCAATGGGGGCCAAGCGGGCGCGAGCGGAGGCTGCAGCGGTCTCAGCCCTGCGGGCGGAGACTCGCTCGGTGGCGGTTGCGGTGACGGTGGCCCTGGCGGGCGAGGTGGTGGCATCGTTGTGCTCCTTGCCGACACACTCTCCGGTGCAGCGGGGGCTTCAATCAGTGCTGACGGTGCATCGGGTGGCGTCGGCGGTGACGGGGCGGACGCGCCGGCGAGCTCACTGCACGGAGGAGGTGGCGGCGGCGATGGCGGTGAGGGTGCTCACGGCGGTCGAGTCGTCATCGTTGCCGACTACTGGGGCGCGGGGGCCGACCTTCTGGATGCGACCGCCAGCGGCGGCGCTGGCGGTCGAGGTGGATACGGCGGATCGGGTTCGGGTACTTCAAGGGCAGCGCCAGGGACGGATGGTGAACCTGGCTATGGGTCAAGTGGGGGCGGCGGCGGTGCCGGGCAGTCAGGGCCTACCGGCGAGGCAGGTCAGGTCCACGTCTGGGGTTCGTGGATGTCTACGGCGACCTTCCCTCACCGCGCGGATCCGGTGTATGCGATGGACTTCTACGGCGGTGCTGAGTGCTTCCTGGAGCTCTAGCTCACTCGAATTGAGTAGGGGCTTAACCCTGGTGTAGCTCGTCGAGGGCGACGCCCTGGCTGGGCAGGCCTTGGCGATAAGGCTGTTTGCACGCGACTCAACGACTTCGGTTAGGATAGCGGCTGGAGGTCATGATGCGCCAAGTTGATGCTTTGCTCGACGAGTACGGTGAGAGTCACCAAAATTCAACCAACAAGGCCATACACTGGGTGTGCGTGCCGGCGATTTTCTTCTCGACAGTGGCGCTGGTCTATTCAATACCCGCGGGTCCTCTGGAGGGACTCATTCCGCCACCGGAGGGGCGGCTCCTCAACTGGGCCACGTTGGTACTTCTGCTGACCACCCTCTGGTACTTCAAGATGAGCAAGCCGCTTGCTCTGGGCATGGTCGTCGTCTCTGCGGTGATGCTTGCGGCCTGCGTTTGGGTACAGGATACGGTTCCATTTCCGCTATGGCAGACGGCTCTCGTGGTCTTTGTCGTGGCATGGATTGGGCAGTTCATCGGCCACAAGATTGAGGGTAAGAAGCCGAGCTTCTTCAAGGACCTTCAGTTCTTGCTCGTGGGGCCAATGTGGTTGATGCACTTCCTCTACAAGAAGGCGGGTGTCGCCTACTGACCAATCCAGATGGGGGATGACCACGCCCGCTGCTGAACCGTCTTCGCGATGTGCGGCGCCTCACAGCCGTCGGGTCGGTCGGCAGGCTCAAAGCCGTTGCACTCACGCTGGCTCCACCGACACGTGGGAACCTCAAGCACTCGGGCATAGTAGAAGCCACGAACGACGGGCTCCGGATCGGCCCAAACGACACACAAGCGGTCATGTCCGCCGCCGCTTCGTTCACAGGTCGCCGGGTCGACACTGGCCGGTTGAGGCGAGGTGAGGGAAATCAGCTGTTGATGGGTCTTACCCGCCTCATCGATCCAGCCTTTGACGAGTTGGACCTCACTTAAGGGTGTGGTGTCTTTCTCAGCCTCTATGAAGAAGGTAGCGGCGGAGTCGAGTACGCCGCCCATGGGCACACCTGCGGTGTGAGCGGCGAGAATACGGTCTGGGTCGTCGCACAGGTCATCCGGCAGTGCGGGGGCTCCAAAGAGGCGGAGTGCGATCCGCGGTCCGGATGTGGCGTAGGTTTCTCGGCGTCGTAGAGCATCGAAAATAGCGTCGCGGCTATTCTCCGTCGCCCACACTGCAGCGAGGCCGCCCGGGTTGTTCTCGAGGGTGTCGTGGGTGACGTTGCCCTCGCCGAGGCGGAGCTCGGAAGAAGCGTCCACCACACCAACATGCCCTTGAAATTTCTCAGAGCTCACGTGCCCGGGTGTTCCGTTGTGGGTGTCGGTGCTACCGATAAAGCCCAGCCGGTAGGGGTTGACGCCGAGCCGTGACTCTTCTTGGAGACCTAATGCAAGCACGTTTCGGAGGAAGTCCAGGCGATGAACGCAGCCCCATAGACGCATCCCGCCAGACCCCGGACTGTCGCCGCACACCGTGTCATCGGGTGGTCGAAGCTTCTCAAACGCACACTGTTCCTCGGTCTCGATACCCTCGAAACCAGCTCGACACTCGGAGTCCCCTTTGTGCTGAAAGATCTCAGCGACGGGCTCCATGCGAGCCCGCAGCCTAGCGACCCCCGCCTCATCGGCGCGCCCCTCGTAGTCCGGGGTGAACAGCTGGCCGTTGGAGAGGTTGCTGTTGTGGGGAAGCACCAACACGTCGCAATCGCCGGTGCAGGCCTCATCAAGCTGCGTCCACAGGCTCAGAGGAGTCGGTGCTTCGAAGTGGGTGATGGGCAGGTCGGGAACGTCTTCCGACCTGAAGACCACGTTCCGGTGTAGGTTGGACACGTCGCGGGTGTTGGTGTACTCGTAGGCGATAAAGCTGGTGAAGGTGCAGGCGGCCGTTTTGTCATCGGCGTCATTCGCGGCGTCTTGAATCTCTCCCCACCTCATGGACGCGGCACGCTCACAGTCGTCACCGTCTCCGCACACGTCGGCAAATCGGGTGGGCGAGGAGTCCGCCATCAAGACGCCAAAATCGTAGGCACCGTTGGAATCCTCTTGGTCGCGCCACTTCTGACAGGTCGGCGAGGTGTACCCGGCCCACTCAGGCTCCGTACAGATCTTAATCTCACCGAGGAACTCACCGTGCTCGGACATGCCAAGAAAGTCAAGCGGTCGGTCGATGGTCACGGACCGAGTGAGCGCCCCGCTCGCATCGGGGAGCAGGACCGTCTCGCCGCGTGCGTAGGCGAAGGCGTCCTTGGTGGTCAGTGTTGAGCCGTAGGCCCCTGCGTCGAATGACCAGCTGGAGTGAGCGTGGAGGTCACCCCAGAGCAACATGCCCTCTGAGCGCGAGTCTTGGCAGGACTCGTCGAAAGGTTGCTGCGTTGCTTGAGTGTCGCCCTCTTTGCCGTCGCACGCATGCAAGAAGCAGAGAAGCGAAACTGTACGCATGGTTCGGTCCTGCCCTAGGCCTCGCTACTCGCAGAAGTCTGCGAGACTTATCGACGTGGAGTTGTCGTCTTCATCGCACTCTTGCGCCCCGCCCCACGGGCTCGACGAGTCGGGCTCGTCGAGGGTGACCTTTAGCGTGCTGAAGCGACTCCAGTCAGCCACGTCGAGGGTAAACTCGATGCCATCGGTGACCTCACCGGCATCAATCCGCCAGGGCAGGACATCCTCGTCGAGGAGTTCGAGGGTGCTTCCGTCTACACCGTAGACGTGCACCGTCAGGTCCTCCCGAGCTCCAATGAAGGTCGCCGCATTTGCACCCTGCACCCAGACGGTCAGATCACCGCACTCTGTCTGACAGGCAGTCGCAACAGGGTAGATGTTCGAAGCCGCGAAGCTTCCGAAGCTACCCGGTGCTTGGGTCCTAAAGCTGTTGAATTCGGGGTAGTTGGGCTCACCATACGAGACTTCGCCGTCGTCTTCGATGTTGGTGATGTAGTAGGCGTGCTGGTTCCACTGGGTACGCGCGCTGACCCAGTCGTCATCGGCCGAACCCAGCACATAGATCCCGTAGTGCTCGGTGGGCGTGCCATCGGGATTCTGGAGGTGAGAGTTCACAGCGACAATCTCAGCCTTTCCGTCGCCGTCTACATCCGCCACGAGGGGATACTCGTGGATGGTCCACGACTTGTGGTTGGTGTCCTCCAGCAGTGTGACCATGCGCTCCCATGGCTCCAGGCCGAACGAATCATCAATCCACCATACGTACACCGCGTCCTCATCGGAGAAGACAACCTCGTTGGCCGAGTCACCGTTGAAGTCGAAGACCGTTGCACCGGTCGAGGCGGACGACCAGTCGCGGGTCTCAGCCATGGCGAGTCGGTTGAGCAGCGTTGAGCCGTCATACTCGAAGACGCTGTACCAGCAGGCTCCAGCTACACC
>CAZKOI010000172.1:0-7482 GCA_964554315.1 uncultured Enterobacterales bacterium
CGCCCGTCCGCACTCAGCAATCTGCTGCTTACGGCGTAGACGCCAACCGTTATCTGACTGGCTCGCTCGGGAGGATGGTCTGCAAACAAAGTGCAGAGAAGAGACACCAGACCGTCAGCACGAACAACATCAATGTCGGCTCGAAGAAAGCTCTCCGCCCCACTCACCTTGGCCTGCTCCAGAGTCTCTAGGATTACACCCGCCAGACGACTGATTCCTGTCATGGGCAGGATCCATTGCGCCCCATCTGCCCCCAACGTCCAAGACTCCATCCTGAACCCCGTCAGCGCCAGTTCTGGCAACAGTCGAACCACGCTGGGCCCGTCCGGCTGCCAATGACATCGTCTCGCTACGCTCTCCTCGATCTCTGGCCGCTTCATCCCTCACCTTTCCTAAAGGTCGAAGTGTACTACCGTTCGTCATTTCCTGGGCCAGACAGATGACGCCACAGGGTGCGCTGCAGCGCTTCATCGTCTCCCGAGAACAGCATCGGTGGCGATGAAGGTTGGGGCACCAGCGTGGGACTGGGTGAGACAAGCCACTCGCCCCCCCTCGTGTAGAGTACGGTCTTGACCACCACATCAATGCCCCTATGAGGTCGGCCGAGACCTTCCACAATTGCCGCCTGGATACAGTCTGATAGTCCCTCTTCAGCCCCATCCAAGGCCGTCACCTTCGCCGTACCATCGCCCGCGAATGCCAGCGTCAACCGGAAGGTTCTGTCAACGCTAAAGTCACAGGTCGACAACAGGTCGGGCAGTCTTGCCAGTTCTCCACGGATCGCTGACTCGTCCAGATACAGCGGGAGTGGAGCGCCGACTGGATCCAGCGGAACGGCACCGAGAAGAAGGCCCCAGATCATGGCACGAGCCTCTCGATCTTACCCTTGAAGCCTTGCGCCTGAACGAGAGCCCCCGCAGCACCCTCAATCTCAACCAGTCGAGTCCACTCGAACTCGTGCTTCACCAGCCCGCCATCTTCCGCATCGAACCAGACCTCTCCCTTGGTCGCACCCGAGGCCGAGACCTTCAGTCTGTCAGCACCCGCGCGCCGCCCCCCGTGAATCCGCCAAGGGCCGCTGTATCCAATGCGCCAAGCCGTCGTATCAGCGACTTCTTCCGAACCCTCATTTCGCCAGGTGGCATTTACTGCCGAGTCCCATCGAAGCTTACGAGTGCTCACGTGAGGCCAGATGATCCGCCGTTTCGCCACTTGACCGGGTTCGAGGGACGGTGGTGCAGGTGAGATACCGGGAAAGACCACCTCGAAGGCATCCATGAAGCGCTGAGGTCCAGCTAACTTCGACCCCCACCCGAGCATCAGAATCTCACCATCGGGAAAGGTCCTAAGCTCGATAGCCCGTCCCGTGAGCTCAAGATCGGTATAAGGCTCTCCATCAAGCTCCATGGCGCCGTCTTCAATCTCGAACAACTGGCCCACGGAGCCGTCTCTGAACCGTCTCACGGGAGTGAGGGCTGCTCTCAACTGCAGCGTTGCTTCGACCGCATCTTTCATGACGGTATCCGTAGCCGGGTCGGTGATGACGCCAAACTCGGCCTCTATCGACACGCTGTAGTGCGAAGTCTCCGACGGACCCGCGGTGGGCACCGCCTTGCCTGCACAACCGAAGACGCCGACCAATAACCAACGCAACTGTGATCCCTCCGCCCCTGCGATAACATGCGACTATGGACTGGACCGGCATCATCTTGGCTGCGGGAGGATCGACCCGCATGGGCACCAGCAAGGCCCTCTTGGACTGGCGTGGCCAGCCTCTCATTGTTGCTCACTGCTTGGCCATGGCTTCAGCAGGTGGTCGTGTCGTCGTCGTCTTAGGATGCGACTCAAAACGGATTGAACCTCTGCTTCCTGATGGAGCAGAAGTACGGGTCAACCCAAACTGGCGCCACACCGACATGGCGGCCTCTCTGCGGATTGGACTCGGTGCCATTGTCGGCAGAGTACTGATTACGCCCGTTGATGTGCCACCGACGCCAAACGATGTCCTGCACACCCTCCTTCAGGCCGATGCTCCCGCCGTCCTCGCCTACCAAGGACAGCCCGGGCATCCTGTGATGGTCGATGCTGAGACCACCCTTCTAGGACTGACTGAAGGGCCCCTCAATACCGCCATCGCCGGTGCTCGCCGAGTCGAGACCCCCTGGGCTGGTGCTATCAGGACTTGGAACACACCTGCCGAGTGGGCCGATCAATCACCGGCCTGAAGCTTCTCCATCAACAATGCCTCATACCGAGCAGCGGAGTTGATGCCACGCTTTCTTAGGATCTGATTTCTCGCTGCAATCTCAATGATGGTGGCGATGTTCCGACCGGGCCGTACCGGCAGGCAGATCAGCGGAACCATCACCCCGAGGCAGTCCTCCGACAGGTCGTCGAGGCCGCTCCGGTCTAGTTCAGAGGCCTCATCCCAGCTCACCAGCTCGATCACCAACTCCACCTTCACAGATTCCACGACTGAGGCTTGTCCGAACAAGTCCCCAGCGTGAAGAATCCCGAGTCCACGCACCTCGACAAACTGTCCAAGCAATGGAACGCCTGAGCCGACAACACCGTCTCCGGAACGTTGCATACGGACGAGATCGTCCGCAACCATTCGATGGCCCCTGAGCACCAGTTCAAGCGCGGTCTCGCTCTTTCCGATGCCACTCTCACCGCGGATGAAGACGCCTAGGTCGTGCACCTGGACCAGCACACCATGCCTCTCCTCAGCCGGCACCATCTCCTGGGTGAGGAATGCCTCCAGGTCCCGAATAAAGGCCCCTGTGGGCTTGAGCGAAGTGAAGAGCGTGACCCGCTCAGACGCGGCGACCTCGAGTAGCGTTGGCAAGGGGGCCAGCCCCCAACACATGACCACACAAGGCACGCCCGTCCTCACGAAGTCCATCAGGATGCGGCGCTGCTCGTCGGGAGGTCGAACACTCAAGTAGTCGTGCTCCGCCTTCCCCATGACATGGACCGCACCGCCGTGTGCTCGCTGGACGCCGGTCAATACCAGCCCTGGCTTCACGGCGCTGCGATCTCTGATCTCCCGTTCAAGACCACCATTCTCACTGTGCAGCACGACTCCAAGCTTTTCCCTGGCTTCGGACAACACTCGAACGGTCACCGCCTGGGTGATGGTCTCGTTGAAGGTTGTGGTGTCATCCACTAGGCCTCGATGTCCTCACCTGCGTCGTCGCCACCCGACGCCCCAAAGCCATCCGTCGCATCGCCTGAGCCGGCATGCAGGCGGTCGTGTGTCCGCTCTTTGTGACGACGAACAACCCGCTCAAGCTTGGTCATTGCACCATCGATGGAGGCGAACATGTCGCTCGTCTGCTCTTCTGCCTTGAAAACCTCACCACTGCCCGTCACTGTGAACTCAGCGATCTTCATGTGCTTCTCTTCACGAAGCACTAGATGCGCATCAATGGGCTCGCGCAGGTGCTTCGCTACTTTCTGAAACTTCTTCTCAGCCCTCCCTTTGAGACGAACGGAGGGCTTCACATTCCGGTAGGTCACATCCATATTCATGGTGTCACTCCAGTGGTTTGGGTTGATGGCCTTGCGGCCCGGTTGGAAAAAGCAGTTTGGGTCATAAGACCCTCTTACGGCGACTTGAGGGAAGGATTCCCAGCGCCTCGCGATACTTCGCAACGGTTCGTCTCGCGATCTTGATGTTTTCGCTGACCAACAACTGCACGATCTTCTGGTCGGACAAGGGGCGGCTGGGGTCCTCATCGGCAACGAGCTTCTTAATCTTCTGACGAACGGCTTCCGCAGCCACATCCTCACCGTCCAACCGCGAGATGCCGGCGTTGAAGAAATACTTCAACTCGAAGATACCGTGTGCACACTGCACGTACTTGTTGGTTGTGACTCGACTGACCGTCGATTCATGAACCCCGATCTCATCAGCGATCTCGCGCAGGACCATCGGGCGAAGGCTCTCGACGCCATTCTCAAAGAACCCTCTCTGCCGATCGAGGATGCAGGTCATCACCTTGTGAATGGTTCGCTGTCGCTTGAAAATGCTGCGGATGAGAAAGTCTGCAGACTCGAGGCGCTCCTTGATGTAGGCCCGGTCTTCCTTGGACGACGTTCGGTCCTCAAGGACCTTCTGATAGTACTTGCTCACCCTGAGCCGAGGCATGCCGTCGTCGTTCTGGCCGATGCGCCACTCTCCAGCGACCATCTCGACCGTGATGTCTGGAATGATGTACCGGTCTGGGGCATGGTTGTAGGGGCGGCCCGGCCAGGGCTCGAGGGTCTTGATCATGCGGTGATACTCGACCACGTCCTCATCGTGAATACCGAGCGCGCGGGCAATCGTGTGGTAATCGCGCCGCTCCAGGTCACCGAGATGGTTCTTGAGGAGCTCGATGAAAAAGGGGTCCTCAGGCCAATGAAACATCGCCTGGATCGTTAAGCAGTCGACCAGGTCCGATGAACCCACACCGATCGGATCAAAGCCGCGCACGATCATCAAGGCGCCCTCGACAGCATCCATGTGAACGCCAGTTTCAGTCTGGATGTCGTCGAGGCTGCAGTCGAGGTATCCCCGATGATCGAGGTTGTGAATGATTGCCTCAGCGGCGATGAACTCATCATCCGTGCATGACTGAAGATTAAGCTGCCACATCAGGTGGTCCGCAAGGTCCGCAGCCGTGGCCAGTGTAGCCTCGATAGGGGGCAGGTCCTCGTGGCGCGACCCCGCCGAGCTCGACGTCGACCCATCTCCTTTTCGGCGCTCCTCCAAGACCCGATTCCAGTCAATGCCGCCATCATCCTCGGCGCCATTGTTTTGCTCGGCCGTGTCCTCTCCAGGCCCTGCCGCCTTCTCTTGAAGCGCACTCTCCGCCTCAGAGAACTGCTCAGCGCGGCTCCCGGGTACCTCCTCCAACGCGGGGTTCTCAAGGAGCTCTTTGTTGACGGCTTCGACCAGCTCCTGGGAGTTCAAGACCAGCAACTCAATCGCTTGCTGCAGTTGCTGGGTGAGCACCAGCTTCTGCGCTAGTTTCTGCGTTTGGCGAATTTCAAGCGCCATCCATCCCCAAATTGACCCGGTTTTACCCCTGAGGTTTCATCATACGCCATTGGGATTTTCCACGCGGAAAACCTCTCGGTTTTTTTTGAGCCAGCACCATTCCCTCAGCACACGTCCGTCGAATGTTCTTGCCATTGTGGGAGTTTACAGATGCAGAGATGTGCCCAAGTAACGTTCTCGAACCATGGTGTCGGAGACCACCTCCTCGGGGCACCCACGCTTAATCACCTCTCCAGCCTCTAGAATTATTGCCTGACTGCAAACTCGCAGCGTGGCCTCAACGGAGTGGTCAGTCACCAACACCCCTACCCCTTGCTTCGCAAGAGCCGTGATGATTTCCTGGAGTCCTCTCACCCCTATCGGGTCTACGCCCGAGAATGGCTCGTCGAGGAGAAGTACACGCGGCTCTCCCACGAGGCAACGGGCCAGCTCCAGCCGGCGGCGCTCACCGCCCGACAACGTTCCAGCAGAGGCGCTGGTCAGGTGATGAATGCCAAACTGTTCGAGGCGCTCTCGTGCCTGTTCAATTGAGCCCGAGAGGCCTTGCACGCCGAGCAGCATGTTCTCCCAAACGGTGCAGTCGGCAAAGATGGAGGGCTCTTGCGGTAAGTAAACGAGTCCTTTTCTGGCCCGCTGGTAGGTGGGAAGGTTCTGTATCTCCTGCCCATCGAGCAGAACCGTGCCTGAAGCTGGCTTCAACTCACCCGCGATTGCGGCAATGGCCGTGCTCTTTCCGGCGCCGTTAGGCCCCAGCAGCCCTACTATCTCTCCAGGCTCCACGCGTACCGAGAGCGACCTGAGCGCAAGACGTGTTCCGTACCGGTGACCCAGGTCTGTGACCTCGAGACTCACTGCTTTTGGACCACCACAGTGCAGTCAGTGCACTTCACTGTCTTCGAGCCAACCTTAAAGACCATCTCAGACCCTCGCATTCGATGATTCCTCGATGTGAGCTCTGCGGCCCCCGTGAGGGTCATGGTGTCCCCGTCGATAACCGCCACGCGACCGGTGGCTTGGTACTCGCCTTGTCGGATCACAACCGTGTCCCGTGCCACCGCGCGGTCAATGGCCCCAGACGGTGCCAGAGTCACCTCCACTTCATCCGCGGATAAGCTCAGATCCCCTTGTGTGGCATGGACGCCGCCGCTAAACAAACCACGTCCTTTCTCGAGGTCCAACTGGGTCGCTGGCGCCTCGATGACCAACGAAGGCGCTTCGCCGTTGATCTCCATACGAGCGCCCTCGACCTCGACCTGTGCGACCGCAGTTGAGCCAATGAGCTCAATAAGAATCGACAGCCAGATCACCTAGGCCTCCGCCACCTCGGCGGCAACTGCCGAGCCATCCGTCTTGGCTCCCTTCTTGACCAACTCCGCCCGCTCGACACCCGCCTTGATGAAGGCGCTGAAGAGCGGATGTGGCTGCAGAGGCTTGCTCTTGAACTCGGGATGGAACTGACACGCAACAAAATATGGATGCGAGTTGAGCTCGACCATCTCGGCCAGCTTACCGTCTGGGCTCCGCCCTGTAATCTTGAGGCCAGCCTGCTCAAGCGACTCAAAATAAGCTGGGTTGACCTCATACCGGTGGCGGTGGCGCTCGCTAATCTCGCTCGCACCGTAGAGCTTCGCTACCTTCGACCCGTCACGAAGTGCACAGGGCCATGCCCCCAGCCGCATCGTACCGCCCTTATCGACAACGTTCTGCTGCTCGTCCATCAGCTCGATGAGAATGTGCTCTGCTTGGTCATTAAACTCTCGGCTGTGCGCATCCGCATGCCCAAGAACATGCCTCGCATATTCAACGACGGCCATCTGCATGCCCAGGCAGATACCGAAGAACGGAACGTTGTTCTCACGCGCCCAACGAATGGCACCGATTTTGCCCTCTACACCGCGCTCGCCAAAGCCGCCGGGCACCAAAATCGCATCGGCCGCGCCTAGGCTCTCCTGCGCATTCGCCGGGTCAATCGTCTCTGAGTCAACAAACTGTAGGTCGACCTTGACCCCGTTGTTGATTCCCCCGTGAATCAAGGCCTCGTTCAGCGACTTGTAGGTATCCGCGAGGTGAACGTATTTGCCAACGATGCACACCGTTACCGACTTCTTAGCCTTGTCCATTCGATCGACGAGCTCCACCCATGGATCCAGGCGCGCAGCCGCCGCCCACACGCCAAGCTTCTCGAGGATGCGGTCATCCAAATCCTCCTCATGAAGCGTGTAGGGCAGCTCGTAGATGTTGCGAACGTCCGGGCACGCGATCACACAGTCGCCTTCGACGTTGCAGAAGAGCGCAATCTTCTCGCGCGTGCTCTTTGGAATCTCGCGATCCGAGCGGCAGAGGAGGATGTCTGGCTGAATACCGATCTCGCGGAGCATCTTGACGGAGTGCTGTGTCGGTTTGGTCTTGAGCTCGCCCGATGTCTTAATGTAGGG
>CAZKOI010000173.1:0-7476 GCA_964554315.1 uncultured Enterobacterales bacterium
CGGCGGTGATGTCTTCAACATCTTCGAGGCTCGACGAGAGGGTGTCGATAGGGGCGGTCCCGAAAGGTTCGGTGGCTGCATTGCTGTGCCCGCCGATCACCGTGCTCTGGTTAGCTGTTGCTTCGCCTCGATAGCCCCCGACCAAGGCTGCACGGTCACCCGTGACGGTGCCTGTATGACCGCCGGCGGCGGCGCCGTACGCACCGGTGACGACGTGGAAGGTCCCCGCAAGCGTCGACGCCCAAGACCCGCTTACGGCGTTGAACTGTCCGCCGATTGCGGCAGCGCCAGCACCGTCGATGGTGTTGTTTGCTCCACCAATCGCGACAGCCCGAATTCCGCTCACCGTGTGACCACTGCCGCCGATAGCCGCCGCGTCCTTTGACGAGAGGGTGTGACCGGTACCGATCATGATGCCTGCCGTGCTGGTGAAGGCGTGCTCGTCGCCAATAATCAGGTTGTGTGATCCCGTACGCTCAAGGGAGGTCGTGGTGTCCAGGTTGTAGCCCAAGATGAGATTGCCCTTCGCGTTGGATTCATGGGTGGAACCGCTGCCGCTCTGAATCACGACGTTTGCACCGGAGAACACGATGTCGTCCTCATCGTTGACACTCATGAACGCGAGGACTTGGTCCGAGCGTGCGGCCTGGCCTTGCAGAACTTCAATCGCCAGGCTGCTCTCATCGACCTGCTCCTGCGTGGCGGCGAGCGTGCCGGCTTGCGCAGCGAGGTCGGCATCAACAACAGCCAGGGTGTCGTTCAAGGCGTCCAATCGGGAGGTGTGACCAGCGACCACCTCATCGGTTGCCTCTGTGCGAGCGGCCAGCGCCGTCAAACCGATGGTGGGCGAGGTCGTGGAGGAAATCAGCGAAGCGGTGGTCTCTTGGAGCACCTCCACGGCGCCGAGAAGAGCGGCGCCGGTCGTCTCGAGGTCATCGCGGGTCGAGGAGAGCAGGGCAGCGTGTTCCTCCCGCTCCGTTGCTGCCGTCGCGAGAAGATCGGCATGCTCGGCACCGTTTTCTGTGTTTGTCCGGACGTCCTCGGCTAGAAGAGACACGTCCTCTCCGAATGCAGAAAGCATGAGGCGGGTCTCCTCCGCGGCGTCTTCGATGGCACCGCTGACGTCATCGATTCGAGTGCGCTCGATGTCGAGTGCGTTGCTGAGTTCATCGAGGCCCCCGACACTGATGGCGGCCTCTGCGATGACATCTTGTCCCCCGCTAACGACGGACGTCTCTCCAGATGCCTCATTATGGGCGCCGCCCGCAGCCAACGAGTAGTCGCCTGAGGCGCGGTTGCCTTGACCTCCGGCAACCACCGCGAAGTCGCCCATGACGTCGTTGTTGTATCCCCCAAGCGCGAGGCCGTAGACGCTCGGCACGGCGTTGTATGCCCCCGCCAGTGCCGCGGAAAGATCGCCCTCGACCTCGGAATTCAGCCCAGCGATCGCGACCGAACCATTTGCGGTCACGAGGTTATGGCGACCACCGAGAATGGCAGAGCCGTGGCCGCCAAGGCGGTTTTGTGTGCCAACGACGAGACCCGCTGTCCCAAAGTAGTGGTTGTTGTCGCCGACCACAACGTTGTGAGAGCCTGTTCGTTCCTCGTCGGTGTAGGCGTTGTAGCCAACGAAGAGATTCCCCTTGCCGTTGGGCGTGGCCGTGTCCCCGGTGCCGTTGGTGAGCATGATGTTGGCGCCGCTGAAGGTGATGGTGTCGCGAGAGTCAATGGTCACGAAGGCCATGAGCTCGTCTGACTGAGCGACGCGCCCGTCCAAGTCGTCCAGTCTGGCGGCCTGGGTTTCGTTGATGGTCTCAGCACTTACGATCGCATCTGTGGCGACGTCGAGTGCGCCTCTCAGCATCTCAAGGTCGGTATCATGCAGGTCAGCCCGAGCTTCGCTGACACTCAAACGGTCGTTGAGGTGCTCCGCATCCGAGCGCATCGATACGAGGGTCGCATCAAGCTCAGCCGTCGTTGCGGCGAGCCCTGATTCGACCTCCGTGATGTGGGTTGAGATCGAGGCAACGATATCGTCGAAGCCCGCAATGACCGAGGAACTGAGTCCGTCGCGGTCGTCCAAGATGAGCCCGCCAGCCACGGTGCTCTCATCGGCATCGACCACATTCGACATTCCCCCGGTCACCGAGGCATAGTCGCCAAGAACGGCATTACTCTGGCCACCCGACGAGGTCGAAAATTCTCCCTCGGTCGTGTTGTATGCGCCCCCAACCATGGCGGCGTAAGGACCGGATACCGAGTTGTGGGCACCTCCAACGGAGACAGCGCCCTCAGCGGATACGCGCGCTCCTGTACCGCCCAGCGCAACGGCGTGGCTGCTGCTAATTTGGTTGTCGAAGCCACTGACGATTCCCGAGTGGCCCGTGTAGGCGTGATGGTCGCCAATGACGAGGTTGTGAGACCCACTTCGAGCGAGCACATCGGCT
Organism: uncultured Enterobacterales bacterium; assembly: GCA_964554315.1. GTDB lineage: Bacteria > Myxococcota_A > UBA796 > UBA796 > UBA796 > UBA796. The sequence goes on from CAZKOI010000173.1 coordinate 2,448, forward strand.
CCTGCGCTGTAGCCCAGGATGAGGTTGCCCTTCCCGTTGGTCGCGCTGGTCTCGCCGGTGCCATTCTGAAGGACGAGATTCGCGTTCTTCAGCACCACGTCTCCTGCAGGGTTGACGAACATTCGCTCGGTCAATGCAGCCGCTGAGGTCAGGGTAGGGCCCGCGCTCGTGTCTTGGGCCTCCAACCGATCCATTCGCTCGGCCAAGGCACCAATGGGTCCTGTCTTTTCTTCGATGGCAGCCCACAATTGGTCCTCTGTGATGACCCGCTCAAGTCCCTCTCGGTTCTCGATCACGGCAGCCCAGATAGAGGCGATGTCGTCGCTTCGCTCCGCGGCGTCTTGCTCGGCGTCTTGGATGCCCGCCTGGATCGCAGCGACTTCTTCCCGCAGTCGCTCGACTTCGGCCTGGAGCTCGGCCAGATCTTGTCCTGTAGCGTTGGGCTCTTCATCGCCACATGCCAGCAATGGAGGGAGGATCAAGAGGGGGAAGATGCGCTTTGACATGAGGGCCTCGTTTGGTCCCCAGCACAGTCGAGCCCGGCTGGGGCGGTTCGGACCGCATCGGGTCGCTCTTCCCCCACGGCAGGGGGGTGAGCAGCGGTCAACAACCCTCCTTCGGACTCCTCATTTCAGGTTTGAGGCTAACTGTTCGAAAACACCACGACCGTGAATGCGTCGCCGCCTTCATCGCCTCTGGCCGCGCGCCAATCGCGTCCAAACGCACTCTTTGGGAGCCACTGACGGAGCGCGGTCTTGATGGCTCCGGTGCCATGCCCATGCAGCAGGTAAGCACAGCCATGGTCACTCAACTGGATGCCCAGAAGGAACGCCTCGGTGGCATCCAGTGCCTCATGAACACGGAGTCCTCGTAGGTCGAGCGTGTTGCCCTCGGTCCGAACACCATCAGGGCTTCGGGTGGGTTCACGAGCGGGCGGAGCCTGGGTTGGCTGTCGAACCTTCTCCGGAGCCAGATGAACGGCTGCCCGGGGTAGCCGCATGCGCTTTCCTCGAACATCAACTTCGATCTGTTGATCCTTGACGGCGAGCACGAGACCGCGAACCCCCATCTGAATGAGGTCGACACGGTCGCCGACCTTGACCTCGTGGTTGGAAGGCGGCGGTAGGGGGGCGACATCGGGATGTACAGCGGCACGTTCAGCCTTGACCTTGTCGAGAAGCGTGCTGGCGGCCTTCATGGTGGGGGCCGCCTGAAGAGCCTTCAATTCTGCACGAATCTCTTTCGCAACCGCCTTCAGCTCGGCTCGAAAGAGGGCGCGAGACTCCGCATCCTCTCGGTCTCTTCGGGCGTTGAGTTTGGCTTCCCGCGCGTCCAAACGAGTGAGCTCGAAGTCGAGTTTTTTCTGGCGCACAGCTAGGCTGAGGGCCTGCTCGCGAAGGCGCTCTCGCTCCGACTCGACCTCGGAGAGGAGATCGTCCATTCGCCTCACTTCACTGTCCAGCAGTTCGCGGGCGCGCTCAACGATGTCGGAATCGATACCCATCCGTCGAGCGACTGAGAGTGCGTGTGAGCGCCCAAAGCGCCCAGGTTCCATCCTGAACGTTGGGCGTCCGTCGGCAAAAACAGCCCCCATCAGCCCCATCGCGGGATGCTCCGCAGCAAGTGCCTTTACCTCGTCGTAGTGCGTCGTGATGAGTGCTCTTGCCCCCGTACGGACGACCGCTTCGATGATGGCTTGCGCTAAGGCAGCACCTTGTCTCGGGTCAGTCCCGATGGCGACCTCGTCGAGGAGGATGAGGGCCCCTGGTCGGGCAGCACTGAGGGCTCGCTTGAGACCAACGAGGTGGGATGAAAAGGTCGAGAGGTCATCCTCGATATCTTGATGGTCGCCGACTACCGCCACAATTGGATCGAGCCATCCGATGCGGGCGCCCTCCGCCACAGGCAGAGGGAGGCCGGCCCGAGCCATGATCCCCATGAGACCAATGGTCTTCAGGGTGATGGTCTTTCCTCCCGCGTTTGGGCCGGTCAGCACGAGCGTCGATCGAGTCTCGTCCAAGGTGATGGAATTTGGAACCACCTCGACACCTCGAAGCGCCAGTACGGGATGCCGGGCGTCGTCAAGGTGGATCCGCGCGTCTGTACCCAGGTCGGGGATGGTGGCCTCCAGGCGACGGCCGAGACGTGCTCGGGCACTCGCAAGGTCAAGGTGCATGGTTGCCTGAAGCGCCGCGAGAATAGCGGGACTCGCCTCACCCAGCTCACGCGACATCTCGGTCAGTATCTTTGCGACCGTCCTACGGAGGTGAGCCTCGAGCCCCTTGATCTCATTCTGGGATTCCACGACGGCCGAGGGCTCCACAAAGGCGGTCTCTCCAGATTGAGAGGTGTCATGCACAATCCCGAGCCGGCGGCGGGCCTGCACACGAACGGGGATGACCAGGCGACCGCCTCGATCGGTGATGTAGCGGTCATGGAACGCGTCGGCCATGGAGGCATCATTGAGCAGTGCTTGAAGCGTCGATCGAACCTGGAGCTTGAGCCCTTCAATCTGGTCCTTGAGCGATCGAATCTCAGGATAATAGGTGTCACTGAGCTCGCCCTCGGCGGTGAAGCTGTCGACCATGTGCCGCACGAGAAAGGAGTCAATGGCGATGCGGTCGACGGTCTGACGAAGCTGCGGGATCGATTCTTGGCGCGCACCGAACCAGCCCGCCAGCCGGACAATGCTCTCGAGGGTACGGCCAATGTTCTGGAGCTCAGGCGGCTCAAGGATGTCACCTCGAGCCGTACGCAAGACCTCTTCTCGGACATCGCTGATCCCCGTCAGCGGAGGGGTGTCCCCATCGTCCTCGAGCCGCCAGAGCTCCCCGACCTCCGCCAGAAAACCACCTGCCTCCGTCCGATCCTTCGCGAAGCAGGAGTCGATGACGGCATCGCGTCCCAGCGCGGTTTGACAGCAGGCTGCGAGCGCATCTTGGATGAAGGGCCAGTCCAGCGCGACAAGCGTCTTTGTGCTCAGGTCCATCTCGGGGCCTCCCCACCTCGAGCGGGGTCGTCAAGCCAACGGTGTTCGATGAGCCAAAGGGTCGTCCGGGCTCGCCGATGAAGGGATGTCTCGCGGGTACGCTTGGCCATGGGGCGAAGCCTAACCCGTTGGCTTGCGCCCCTTCATGGCCAGGCGACGCTCCGCATCGATGCGTGCCGCCTCAATCTGACGATCCATCACATACTGCGTGATGCTGGTCTTGTTGTGACGGCGCTCGACGGGCTCCGTTCCATTGAACCGCATGCCCACGCGTGCCCTCTCGCCAAACACCTGTACGTGCCGAATCTCGACCTCCATCGAGAGGTCATCGGGACCGGTAGGGAGCGTCACTTTGACGTTCGCGTCGGTCACGGAGTCCAGCGTTTGCTCGGATTCAGCGTTGACCCAGACTCCGATACCGAGCACAGAGATGTCCCGCAGGGTGCCCTCGATCAGAGTCGGCTGCCCATTGATTTCGATTTCGATGGATACCTCGTCCTCCTCCCTTGGCTCGACCCGGACAGCCTCCCGCTCGTTGAACATTGCCTTCAGCTTTGGAGTGAGATCGCTGCGGCCACCGGTCCACGACTCGAACGACACGCCATAGAGGATCATGCTGCCGTCTTGGCTGTTCATGACGCGTCGGACGGTACCGTCGACAACCAGCGGAAGACCCAAGCGGTCCGACTTGAAGATGATCTTGACCGGCTCAGCAATGCTGGTGTTGATCGCTTGCTCCTTTCGGTAGGCCAGGGCCACCCCGCCAGCACTGATGTCGACGAGGCCTGCACGACTCTCATCACCCGTCGGAAGCCGGACCTCGACGACGACGTCGCTAATCGTGTTGGGCGTGACTCGATAATGCTGGCGCCGATCGTCTGACACGATTTCCCCCTTGTCGAGACTTGAGTCTACACGTCATTTGAGAAAAGGCGCAATGGGTTAAATACAGCTTCTTAGGTCTCGTCGCCGTCGTCTTCCGCCGCGATGAATGACTCCGCTTCGCTGAGCGCATCGTGGGCGATATCCATCGCTTCATCGAGGTCAAATTGGACACCGGGAAGCTGCCCTAGAGCCTCGCGCCCTTCGGTGTCCAGCCCCTCCGCCTCCGCCATCGCCGTGTGGGCGAGGATTGCCCCGAGATGAACCAGCCAGGCCTCTCGCTTCCCTTCCTCTGGCGCATCGCCGGGCGAGTTGTGGAAGCCGATGGCCGTTACAATGGTCGGATCGAGGTCCCAGGTGCGCGCGATCAAGACACCGATCTGGGGGTAGAGCTGCCGCGCGACCTCTTCGACAAAGGTGGGCTCTGGGGCCGGTCCTCTTCGGAAGCGAATGGCCGCTCGGTATATGCTGAGACGTCCGATGCCGTGAAGCAAGCCTGCGACGTAGGCTGCACATCGAGGCTGGCCGGCCAAGTGTGCCGCCGCCTCGGCGGTGACGACCCCGTGTATGCGTTGTTGGTTTACCCAGTGGCGCATCTTCGGCACGTGCCAGACGGTGCTCTCGATGCCAACCCGTGTGATGACGCGCCACATTTGATCTTGGCTAAGGCGTGCAATGGCTCCTCGGAGGCTGTTTGCGGGACGACTGAACTGAACGGAGTTGGCGAAATACCACACGGCCTTCAGGAGGGCCTCATCCGTCTCCAGTAACTGTGAAAATTTGAAAGCATCCGCGATGTCGCGCTTCATCATCTGATCGACTGTCTTCACCGCTGCGGGGAAGGCGGGGAGCTTGAGGTCGGTCTCGCCGAGGTCTTTCTTCAGGCGATGCATGAACAGGCGATTTCCGTCGTTCTCTTGGCGGTGCTCGACAGACGAGATCTGCTCTTGTGTCGCACGAACCACGTCCGCCCACGTTCCGTGTGGTGCGACGCCACACCCGTCCCATGGGCGAGGCCGTGCGTATGGATTCGGAGTCAGAGGGTGGACGTCATCGTCATCAAACATGTGCGGTCCATGGTCTTCGTGCGCGCCCAAGCGCGGTGGGTAGGGCGGCTGGTTGCCCCATGTCGGTCGGGAGTTGGCCGCCCAGGGGAAC
>CAZKOI010000174.1:0-7462 GCA_964554315.1 uncultured Enterobacterales bacterium
GATGACTGTCGTGGCGGTACGGAGGACCAAGGCGGGCTGGGCCCCAGACACGGGTCATCCGCTCAATCGACGAATCACTATGGAGACGCCATTCGAGATCGTGGGGCCGGTGCGAGGGCATCCCAGGGTGCAGACGCCGAAGGACCCCGAAGGTGTGACGGTGAAGGGCACACTTGCGAACTGTGCCGGCGGGTTTACCCCTTGGGGTACCGTCCTCTCTGGGGAGGAGAACATCCACGTGCACTGGACGCCGGGTGGACCGAAGGACCATCCGGAAACGGCGTCACGCGAAGCGATGGCGATTGGTGAGCGCCAATACTGGCACTTCTCGGTCGTTGATGACCGCTTCGATCTTGCTGTGAGCCCTACGGAGCCCAATCGCTTCGGCTGGGTGGTCGAGGTCGATCCCTACAACCCGAAGGCCGTTCCCCGCAAGCTCACCGCGCTCGGCAGGTTCTTTCATGAGGGTGCGGAGGTGGTGGTGGCCGCATCGGGTCACGTCGTTGCGTACATGGGCGATGACACGGCCGATGAACACCTCTACCGGTTCGTGTCTGCTGGGCGCTACAGAGCGGGTGCAGACCAAGAGAACCGCGATCTTCTCACGAAGGGTGTGCTCTCTGTGGCGCGTTTTGACGATGAAGGGCTGACGTGGGTGCCGCTCGTGCACGAAGGCGAACTCGCCGAGCGCTTTGAGTCTCTGGCCGACATTCTTATCGACACCAGGCTCGCGGCAAAGGTGGTTGGCGCAACGCCGATGGACAGACCTGAGCGCATTGCCGTCCATCCACACACCGGGAATGTCTACGTAATGTTGACCAAGAACCCTGGGCGAAGGCTGCCGGCGGGCCCCAACACCCGCGTAGATAACGTGTGGGGTCAGATCCTAGAGGTTCTCCCCGGAGAGGGGGGGCACACCTCAGACCGCATGAAGTGGAGCATTCTTCTGGAGGGCGGCCTGCCTGAGCACACCGATGTGGCCCCGCCACATCCCCAAACCAGCCCGAATGGCTACCTCTCCTGTCCCGACAACTGCGCCTTCGACGGAGATGGTCGACTCTGGGTCACGACAGACGGCAATCCAGATGCGACCCTCAAGAATGGGGGAGCCGCCCACGCTGATGGGCTCTACGTGGTTGAAACGGACGGTCCGGCCCGAGGGCGATCCAGGCTCTTCTTTCGGGCATGCGTCGGTGCGGAGCTGACAGGGCCGTGCTTCACGCCCGACAACACCACTCTGTTTCTCTCCGTACAACATCCGGGTCGTATGGAGGATGGGGGTGATGGGACTTCATGGCCGGCAAAGCCGGGTTCTGGGCTGCCGCCGCGGTCGTCGGTGGTGGCCCTCACGAGGAAGAATGGGGGCAGTCTGCTCTGACAGTGGTACCCTGTAGATCATGGACGAATCCGATACACAATTACCCTTCTTGGGTGAGCGGTATGAACTCATCGAGGCGGTCGGTGCCGGCGGCATGGCGACGGTCTACAAGGGGCGCGACAAGACGACCGGGGCCATTCGGGCCTTCAAGGTTTTAGACAAGAATCTGAGTCACCGAACAGAGGTGCTCAAGCGCTTCGCGAACGAGGCCGCCACAATGGCGCGGTTGTCTCATCCGCACATTGTGCCCATCCACGACGTGAACCTGGACAGTGGACAGCCCTTCATCGTCATGGACTTGGTGGACGGAGAGAGCCTCCTTGACCGGGTTGAGGGGAAGGGGATTAGTGCCAAGGAGGCGGTGACTTTGATGATACCCGTCCTAGATGCGCTCACAACGGCACATGAAAACGGCATCATCCATCGAGACATCAAGCCTCACAACATCCTGATCTCCCGGTCCAATCACGTCTTCGTGACGGACTTTGGCATTGCGCGCTGCTCAGATGAGGCCGATACATCCCTCACTCGTACGGGCATGATCATGGGCACGTGGGCCTTCATGGCGCCTGAACAGCGTGCCGACGCCAAGGGCGTTGACCACCTGGCGGATATCTACTCGGTTGGGGCGACATTGTTTTCGTCGGTGACGGGGCAGACGCCGAAAGATTTGTTCGCAGCCGAGCTCGATCCTTCGCTTTACCGCGGAGTGCCTAAGTCGCTCGAAGCAGTCATACGGCGCGCCTGCTCCTATTGGACCACCGACCGCTATCCAACGGCACAGGCCATGAAGGCGGACCTTGAGTTGACGTTGTCCATGTTGGGCGATGGGGGGAGGCTGAAGGATCACAGCAAGGTGAGCTTCAGGACCGACCCGGGGAGCTTGTCGCCCGGAATGCCCCCGCCACCTCCGCTTCCGACGCCCCGAGCGCCGGTCGCCGGAGCTGCTCAAAAGCCACGGACTCACCAGGCCAAGCCTCACAAGGGTGGCAGCATCGGTGTCGTGCTCGGTGTCGTTGGTGGCGTTGTGCTCATCGTCGGCAGCCTTGTGTGGATGGTCAGGAACACCCTTGATCGGGTCAACGAGACGGAGACTGAGGTTGAGGTCCAGGTGGAGGCACCGTCGGTCAAGCGCAAGGGGCGGATGGACAGCGCACCGATGGAGAATGTAGAGGCCATCAAGCCGGCCATCTCCCATGACCCTGGTGCGAAGGCCGTGATCGGTGAGGAGTACACGGTGCAGGTCGATATTCCAGGGAGCGGAATGTACGACCGAGTACAAGCGTGGTACCGGCCGGCGGGTCAGATCGATTGGAACCGTGCGGGTCTGCGGCGTGTTGGTAAGCTCTACGAAGGAAGCATCACCATTAGTCGCCTCTTTCGTGACGGGTTGGAGTACTGGATTGAGGCGAAGCCATACACCGAAGGGATGCCGACCTTGACGGTCGGTAGCCAATCTCGTCCGATCAAGGTGAGGGTCGTCATCGACTGAGCGGGCACCTTGTTGAGCAGTTTGTCGCTTTCAGTTGCTCGCAGGTCTCAGAAGAAATAATGAACTCGACCTCGTTGAGGGAAATCACAGGTGCAAGGGGGCGTGGCGGAATCGGTAGACGCGCTCGACTCAAAATCGAGTGGCCAACGGCCTTGTGGGTTCGATTCCCACCGCCCCTACCACCTGATGTATCGGACGTACGGTTTACCCCTATTCGTTGAAAGTTTGTCGCAGCGCTCACGAAAGGTGGCGTGTAGACTCTCGAGATAGGAGGGAAGGACCATGCCTAAGCTTTCAGCTATCCTTTTGGGAGTAATGCCCGCGTCGGCAGGAGCAGAGGGGCTGGAGAGCTTACCTGTGACCTTCACCGCTTCCGTTGAGGCATGGCCTCCAGAGGCGGTGGATAGTGGATGGTGGCCCGAGAGCGGTCCTGTTCGCGTTCGTACAGAGGTGTACTCTGAGGGCCTCGCGACGGTGACGCTGGCGGGTACTTCGGTGGTCGATGCGTCCACCGGGTCTCCCGTCCAGCGACTTGAGCCGAGCGAGGGGAGTGTTGAGCTGAGTCTTGATGTCGGCGCCAGCCTCTTCCTGAGCCTCGATGTCGCGGGATACACCTGGGATGGATTGCTTCGTGAGCAGACGGCCTCGTTCGATGTTGCAGGGGCCTTGGAGTCTCTTGCTTTCGAGGCGGACGGTGGAGAAACGATTCGTCTGGAGATGGAGCCGCAGGAGATATTCTCTGTGGAGCAGAGCATCCTGCCGCTCGTGAATGTTCAGGTCACCGGTATGCTGACGCCGGCCGCCGATCTGTTGGTGAGCACCAATGCCGTGACTTCCTCCAACGGAGCGTGGACGGCTGCGGGACAAGAGCTCCCGTCCTCGGGTGGGTCAGTATCCATGGATGCCGACGGGACGCTCGATACACAGCTTTCAATGGTTGTCCAGGGGCACGCGGAGGTCTGTATCACCTTCGTTGACTGCTACGGTGACTTCAACTACGACGTCGAGCTCGATACGCTACAGGACGTCGCCGTGTTGGACTATGCGGAGACATCGGTTGCCCACACGGTTGTCTCTTCGAGCGGTGATGACGAGTCGGGTGCAGGAGCGAGCGGGCTGGATGCCGAGGCCGGTGACAAGTCGGCCGACTCGGGCTCGGGGGGATGCAGTGCGGCGCCATCAGACCCGCTGGAGTGGGTCTGGGTTTTTGGTGTCGGCTTGGTGATGCTTCGTCGGCGATCGCCACGTGCGTCCAACACTGCGCCTAGGGGTTCGTTGTCTGCTCGGTCATGAGGAGTCGGTCAAGGTCGATTCCTCGGCGGGCGAGCTGGTCCCAGACGGTATCAGCGAGGGTTGGGTCGAGCGTCGGCTCGCGCGCGAGAATCCAGTATTGCTCTCCGAGGCCCTGAACGACGGAGACTTCATAGGGGCGGGCCGGCCCGACGTCGACCAGCTCAATGACGGTGTAGGGAGCCTCAAAGCCGAACCCGAAGTCGACCAGAAGCCTCGCAAACGTGTCATCGATGGGTCGTGCTGTGCCTTTAATCTGGTTCAGAGACCCTTCGAGCCCGCCGAGCCGACATCGGTTGTCGACCCCAATGACACCGTCGGCGGTGAGTGAGTACTCAGCAGTCGTACCTGCGCATGCCGCCTGCTGCTGCGACGGTGTCGTTGCAATTTCGTACCAAAGCCCCAGATATCGGGCTGGCTCCAGGCCGAGCACAGAGCGACCGTCCTCTGATGGCTCGACGAATACCGGGCCGATCTCAGCGGTGTCGAGCCCTATGGTGGGTAGTGAGGTGGAAGACGTGGTCTCCGCTGGCCCACAGGCGAGCGATGATGCGAGGTAGATCAGGTTCATGGGAGGCTTCTTTCTGGGTGTAGGGTCGAGAGTGTCAGGGAAGCAGTTGCTTCCGAGTCCAGGAGATGTCGCGAGCAACGTCCTTTCGCACCCGCGGGGACACGGTGATGCCGCGGTCTTCAAACCCCGACAGAGAGTGAAAGTCAAAGCGAAGTCCGTTGAGTCGGTGACAGGATGCGCAGCTGGTGTTGGGAACCAGGAATTCGTAGGGGTCGGCCATGTCGGGCCCGAGTCGGGCAATGTCATCCCCATCAATGACTAGGCTCTCCCGAAGCTCGGTGTTCCCCGAGTCCAGCGCCCGCTCAATGGCGGTGTCTTCAACGCCCACCGCAACGGTCTGGCTGGTGCCAATTCGGACGAGCTCTGTTCCCGTCTCACGACCGATGACATTGAGCTCCTTAAGCCTTGGAAAACCTTGGCGGCCCTCGAATCCGACAAAGACCCATATGTCGCTGCCGGCTGGGTTGCGCCCCTCAGGGAGGCTGAATGCGGTGAGTTCCTCGAGGCTCTGCCAAGACGCAAACTCGCTGAGAAACGACCGGAGCCGGTCCTTGTAGGCCTCCGCCACTTGGTCGCTGCTCCAGAGCTCGGGGCGCACATCGATATCAGCGAAGTCACCGCTAGACAGTGCCTCGGAGCGAAGCCTCAGCACCGCCTCGAGCAAGGCCTCCGAGGTGGCGTCTCGGACGGCCGCAAAGCCTTCCGTCATCCGGGGGTCGAGGCTCTCGGGTGAATTGCCGTCTGCAAGGTGCTGACTGACCACCTCACGCCAGGAGCCCTCGATGGGCAGGCCTGACCGATCGCGAGCCGCGACGGGGTAGATGGCGTGGACGGCACGGTCATCGGCGTAGAAGTCGACGTAGGTACCCCAGAGGGTCTGAAAGTTCTCAACCACCGGCTGCCACACGAGTCGGACCGTTGGCCAGCACCACGTGTCAATGTCATCGCGGGGCGTCACGCCAAGCGGGGCGCAGGGCGATACTCGGATCGAGACCAGTCGCCAGTCGTCGTAGGTGTTCTCAACCTGCAGCGCATCCATGACGTCCGTGCCGGAAAAAGCGTCTTGCACGGCCCTGAGCCAAGCCTCGGGAAAGAGAGAGTCACCATTGAGGTCCAGCGTGCGGGTGTCCACAACTGGTGTGTCGAGCGTGTCGAGTAGAATGGCGAGGTCGGCCATTGCAGGGAACCCCACAGGCCAGTTCTCTGGGCCCCGACGGGTACTGCCAGACATTAGGTCAGTCTCACCGCCAGCGGCTAGACTTCCTTCTGCGGCAGAGTTGGGTGGTGACGAGCAGCCGAGGAAGCTGATGAGAGTGAGTGCTATTGATGTGTGCGCCATTTTTACCTACTATATAGTAGATAACCCGCCCAGCGCCGCGATATTCCTCCCCGATTCACCGTTGCCTCATTGTCACCTCGGCACCGGGCTTGGTGCGATCTAGGCGGTTTCTGGCGTCTCGGTTCGTCCGTCGGAGTGTCGCGCATAACGACCGGTCGCTCGGTCCAGGACCGGGTCATCGGCCGACCACGGCCAGCCACCAAAGCCATCTCGTTGGTAGTCTCTGAAGGCCTGAACCAGCTCGTCCCGCGTGTTCATGACGAATGGACCGTGCTGCGCAACGGGCTCGTTAATGGGCATCGCCTCGAGCAGAAGCAACTGTGTGGGCGCAGCACCGTTAATCACCTCGACGCTGTGACTTGGGGCGAGCTGCACCCCTGCCGGCGAATCCAGCTTGCGATCCGCGATCTGGATTCCCTTGGTGTCATGCGCGTAGAGAACTCGATTTTTCCCTGGGTTTGTGGCGCCGAGCGTCCAGTGGGCGCCGGGGTCCATGTGGACGGTCCAGATGTTGACGCCGTTTGCGGGGTCGGCCGCCCAAGAGTCGGGCGGAGTGGCTGCACCAGAGGCGTCGCCCAAGCGTCCGGCCACCACAGCCACTCTGGTCTCGGCGCCGCCAGGCGTCGTGTAAGTGACCACTGGGATGCGTTCCGACCAGATCATCGTAAAGTAGGGGTCGACCATCTTGCTCTTGGCCGGAAGGTTGAGCCAGATCTGGAAAAGCTCAGCTGGGTTGCGTTCATCAGGGTCGATGAGGGGAAACATCTCGGCATGGACGACGCCCCTGCCGGCCGTCATCCACTGAACGTCTCCCTTCCCAAATCTGGCCTGCGCTCCGAGAGAGTCCGAGTGGTCGATGTACCCTGACTTTGCGATGGTGACCGTCTCAAATCCTCGGTGCGGGTGTTGAGGAAATCCAGGTACTTCACGTCCATGGTACATCCGCCAGCCGTCCTTCAAGGTGAAGTCGCTGCCCATGTTCCTGCCGTGCAAATCCGCGGCATCGACGCCCATCCGGGAGTTTCCCGGTGGATAATCATCGCGATGATGGGCACAGAAAAGAAAGGGGTCGATCGTGGGCCAGTGCAGGCCAAGCGGGACGGTTCTCAGTATGATGTTGCTCATGGGGGGAGGGTATCCTAGCGGCTCGGGGTATGACGGCTGAAAGTGGTGCGTCGCCGATATATTGAGGCTCCAGTCAGGTAGACGCTGAGGTGCTGGCGTGGTAGTGTGCAATTCTGAATGGCGGACATAATGAGACTATGTACAGCGATATTGGTGTTTTTTCTTGGGTGTTCGAACAAACTCCCAGACGTAGACTCTGCACCGCGTGACACGCAGACCGATGTGGATGCGGATGCGGATGCGGATGCTGACGCGGATGCGGATGCG
>CAZKOI010000175.1:0-7446 GCA_964554315.1 uncultured Enterobacterales bacterium
CGGCAATCCAGACCCAAGCCAGCGGCGAACTTGATGGTGTCCTCCACGTCCTCGTGCGTCGCGTCGTAGTACCCAATCATGAAGTAACCACGGGTATCAACGCCCTCCTCTCTGCAGATGCGGAAGGCCCGCTCGGTCTGCTCACGAGAGATTTGCTTGTTCATGATCTTGAGGAGCCGGTCGGTTCCGGCCTCTACACCCATGTGGATCGACCGGAGCCCGGCGGCCTTCAGGGCACGGACCACCTCTCGGTCGATGGTGTCCACGCGAGCCCGAATGTTGAACTTGACGCTCAGGCCCCGGCGCTGGACTTCCTCAGCGAAATTCCGCATCCGCTTGCGCCCAATCGTGAAGGTCTCATCAAAGAACACAATCTCTCGAACGCCGTACTGCCGCTCAAGGAACTCCATCTCATCGACGACGTGCTGAATGCCCCGAAACCTCAACTTCTCAGAGTAGACCTGCGAGCAGTACCCGCAGTGCCACGGACAGCCCCGCGTGGTCACCATCGTCGCGAAGGGCTTGAGTAGGGTGAGACAGTGGTAGTCCTTCACGGGCATCAGGTCCCAAGCGGTCATCGGATACTTGTCGATGTCCTTCGAGAGCGCACGGGCTTCCGTCTTCTTGATCTCGCCAGAGGGGTCTCTGTAGACGATGCCTTGAATCTCGTCCCAGCCGCCGCCGCCTTGCTCCACGTGCTCGCAGATCTCGAGGAAGGTGTCCTCACCATCGCCCACCACCGCGATGTCGAAGCAATCCCAGGTCAGGCTCTCCTCGGCATAAATGGTCATGTGCGGACCGCCGACGACGATGAGCGCATTGGGGCAGGTCTCCCGGACCATCTGCGCGATCTCGATCACCGCGGGCCAGCCCAGCGTCTTCGAGGTGAGCGCGACGATTTGGGGATCATAGTCTGCCACCCGTCCCGTCACATCCTTGGGGTAGAGGTTCTCCACGTGGAGGTCAATGAGCTGGACCGGGTAGCCGTTTTGCCGCACCCAAGCGGCCAACCCACCCAGCGCCAGGCTAGGAAAAATACCCAGCTTCTCCGCCGCTTTTTTGGACAACGGCTGCTGGTCAGCAGCTTCGTGATACTTGATGAACAGGACCCGAGTGTTCTTGGTAGCCATATGCGTTCGCCCCACGTCTCTTCGAATTTACCATCAAAGGGAGCCTCTGCCACGGATACTTGCAGGCTTTGATGGATTGACTGGCTCCTGAGCGTGGCATACGGCACGGTGGCTCGCGCGGGCGAGCGTCTCACCCTGACAACGGAATAGACCATGCCAAGGGGATTTTTGCGTTCCGTGCTAAGCACGCTCTTCCTGCTCGGGCTCTTGCTCGTGACCATCATCAACGTCTGGCAGGCTGACCGAATCGAGCGGAATCAGATCGAGCTCCTGAGCCGCTTGGCCGATGTGGAGAAGACGCTAGAGAGCGGGGACTTCGCGTCCGGCAATACGTCCAGCGGACCCTCCGGCGGAATTTTCGGTGTCTCCGAGCCCGCTGAGGTCACGGAAGCGCTGATGAACCCGGAGAATCAGTTCTCTCGTGACAATGCCTCGTGGCTGCCCGCGACGGCGAAGCAAGGCGGCACCCTCAACCTCAAGATGGGTTCGGATCCAAAGGGATTCAACTGGCTGGTCGAGAACGGTGCCGATGTCTCCGAGATCCAGAGCTACGTGCACATCCAGTTGGGGCGCTATCACCTCAAGGACGTGACACGCTTCAAGGGTGAGCTGGCCTACGATTGGCGAATCTCGGAGGACAAGCGCGTTCACACCCTGAAGCTCCGCCGAGACTTCATGTGGCACAAGCCGATGGTCGACTGGGCCTCCGGGCGCTTCGAGTGGTTGAGAGGCGACCATCCCGTCACCGCACACGACATGGTCTTTACCCTCGACCTCCTCACCAACAATCAAGTCGCGGGAGCCGCACCCCTGCGGTCGTACTTTGATGAACTGGAGAGCTACGAGGCGCTCGACGATTACACCTTCCAGATCACCTTCGCCAAGCCCAAGTACATGCAGAAGCAAGTGGTCATGGGGCTCTATCCCCTGCCCGAGCATGTCTACGGCTACGACGAGGCGGGTGAAGCCTACGCGCCGGAGGTCATCGGCAAGCGCTTTGAGGACCACTGGTACAACCCCATGGGCTTGGGCGCCGGTCCGTACACGCTCACGCGCTTCGAGCCCGGCGTCGCCATCGAGCTTGAGCGAAACCCGCGCTTCCCGCTGGGCGGGAATGCCATGGACAAGGTGGTCTACTCCATCCTAAAGGATCAGAACCAGCCACCTCGCAAGCTGAGGACTGGCGAGCTGCACCTGTCCGGCTTGCAGCCGGCCCAATATCGCGCGGAGGTCTTGGAGGGCGACACTGACTCGCCGTTCAAAGACGGCACATTGCAGGGCGGAGAATTCTGGTCCTACAACTACTTCTACATTGGCTGGAACGCCGACCGTCCTCAGTTTTCGGACAAGCGAGTACGCCAGGCCATGAGCCATGCGTTTAATGCACAGCTGCTCATCGATGATGTCTTCTTGGGGCTCGGCGAGCGCTGTACGGGACCCATGCCGACCGTCCAGCCCTACTACGACCGCTCGCTGGAACCCTATGCCTTTGACCTGGACAAGGCGCGCGCGCTGCTGGACGAAGCCGGCTGGACGGACACCGACGGGGACGGCATCCGCGACAAAGAGGTCGACGGCGCCCGTATACCCTTTGAGTTCAAGCTGGTCGTGTTCGGCTCGTCAAACGAGTACAAGACCGTCGGCAACATCTACAAGGAAGATCTCGCCAAGGTCGGCATCAAGATGAACGTGTCTCCTATGGAGTGGGCCAACCTCCTGAAGAAGGTCGACGCTCGAGAGTTTGATGCCGTCACCCTTGCGTGGATTAGTGGTCCGCCCGTTGACTTCCGACAAATCTGGCACAGTTCGCAGGCTGACCTCCCGAAGGGATCGAACCGCGTGGGCTTCCGAAACGCCGAGGCTGACCGAATCATCGAGGCGCTGGAGACCGAGTTTGACGAGGGTCGCCGCAAGGTGCTCGCCCAAGAGTTCCATCGACTCCTCTACGACGAGCAACCCTACACCTTCTTCTACACGCGAAAGAGTGTGGTGTTCTGGCAGAACGAGCTCAAGAATGTGTGGTTTCAGTTGACCCGGCCGCACATCAACCACCGACCCTTTTACCTAGAGGGCTAGCCACCTGTGCTGAACTACGTCATCAAGCGCGTCTTTTTGATGGTGCCCACCTTTGCGGCCATCAGCTTGGTGATCTTTGTGGTGCTTAACTTCGCTCCCGGAACCCCCGGCGCTCAATCCGCGACCGGTGAGGCCGGTGGGCAAGACGCATCCACCGCCGGTGAGCAGCGTGAGAGCTACCGAATCTTCAAGGAGCAGTTCAACCTCGACAAGCCGGTGCTGTTCAACACCCGATACGACCTCGGGCAGCCGGAGGTCAGGGCTGTGCTCGAGGCCATCCTCAACTCGAGCGGTGACGTCTCGCCTGCGCGGCGAATTGAGGCACAGGAAGACATCGAGAACTGGGGTCGCTACGCCGTGCCCGGCCTCTTCGCCATCCTATCCGACACCTCCATGGCCCCCGAGATTCGGGCCCTCGCCAGCCAGCGTCTGACGTTCAACGCCCAGCGCCAGAACAAGATGGTCTACAAGAAGAACCTCACGGACGCCGAGCGCGCTGAGGTCAAGGCCATCGCCGGCGAGAACGCCTCGATTCGAGACTGGAGCTTCCGTGCAGACGCCGACGCTGACACCATGCGAGAGACCACCTCGCGATGGAATGACTGGCTCAAAGCCAATGAAGAGGACTTTGCCTACACCTTCGGCGAGCGACTCGAGATCTTCTTCCTCGACACCCGCTTTGCGAAGTACTGGCAGAACCTGGCTCGCTTGAACTTCGGGGTGTCGCATGTTGACAAGCGCCCGGTCCTCCAGAAGGTCATCGGCAAGCTCAAGTACTCCATCACGCTCAGCTTCTCATCCGTGCTGCTCATCTACGCCATCAGCCTCCCCCTAGGCGTCTGGTCGAGCATTCGCCAAAACACGGTCGCGGACCGAGTGGTGACCACGGTGTTGTTCATGATGTACAGCCTACCGAGCTTCTTTGTCGCCGTCTTTATGCTGAACCTGCTGACGCGCGGCACGCCTCTACAGATCTTTCCCACCTCGGGCTTCGAGAGTCTCGACACGAGCCAAATGACGCTCTTGGAGTACCTCAAGGACGTCGGCTGGCACATCATCCTGCCCATCATCTGCGGCTCGTATGCGGCCCTAGCCGCCTTGTCGCGGTACGCGAGGAGCGGGCTCCTTGATGTGATTCGCTCCGACTACGTTCGGACCGCACGCGCGAAGGGACTGCCCGAGAGCGTGGTCATCCTCAAGCACGCGGCTCGGAATGGCATGATCCCCATCCTCACGCTCCTAGCCAGCCTCTTGCCCACCCTCATCGGCGGCTCGGTTGTGATCGAGGTGGTCTTCGGCATACCCGGGATGGGGTCCTACCTCTTCGAGAGCATCAACCTCCGCGACTACAACGCGGTCATGGCCGTCCTGCTCATCAGCTCCGCGCTGACACTCCTGGGCATGCTCATCTCCGACCTCTCCTACGCGCTGGTTGATCCGCGCATCACCTTCGAGTGAGCCTGTGAGTCAGCCCCTTCTTCCCGACGTTGCCCCTCCTGAGGATCAGACCTTCGGCGATATTGTGTGGCTGCAGTTCAAGAAGAACCGCGTGGCCTATTTCTCCCTTTGGGGGCTCGGCGCACTCTTCGTGCTCGCCGTGGTTGCGCCCCTGATCGCCAGCGGCCGGCCCTTCATCTGGGATGTGGGCGACGGCGTCACGATGCCTTGGTTCTCCGGCCTGTTCGACCGAAACTACTTCGAGAACCCCGTCGACATCTTCTTCAACCTGCTCTTGGTCGCGGCCCTCCCGGGGGCAGGGCTGGTGGCGTGGCGGCTGAACCGCATTCGGGGCATGGGGCTCGATAAGCGGCCTCGTCGCGCGCGCATCATGAAGGAAGCGCGCTACGGTGTGCTCGTGCTGCTGGTCATCTTCGTGGGCACACTCTTCAACCCGCACTCTGAGGCCTACACCCAATACGCCGACATCGCTGAGGCTCGGGCCGAGACGGGAGCGCCGACAACCGCCGTGTTCCCGCCTGTGCCCTACATGTTTCGCCGGACGGGCTTCAAGAGCCTCGAGGCCCCCAGCAGCGCCCACTGGCTCGGGGTTGACGAGAGCACGCGGGATGTCGCGGTACGACTTTTGTACGGTACCCGCATCTCGCTCACCATCGGCGTCATCGCTGTGGCCATCTACGTGTCCATTGGAATCCTGCTGGGTGCGCTGGCGGGGTTCTACTCCGGCAAGGTCGACATCATCATCCAGCGCCTGATCGAGATCGTGATGAGTATCCCGGCACTCATCATCATCTTGGTGCTGGTCGCTTTCCTCGAAAAACCCAGCATCTTCCACATCATGCTCGTGATTGGCTTGGTGCGATGGACGGGCGTGGCCCGCCTGGTTCGGGGTGAATTCTATCGGCTTCGTGGACAAGACTTCGTGACCAGCGCTGTTGCGCTGGGCTTTCCGACATGGAAGGTCATCTTTCACCACATTTTACCGAACGCAATGGGCCCCGTGCTGGTTGCCGCGACCTTCGGCGTCGCCGGAGCCATTCTGCTTGAGAGCACGCTGTCGTTCCTCGGGCTCGGGGATCTCAGCGCACCGAGCTGGGGCCAGACCCTCTCCGAGGGATACTCGTCGGGTGCTTGGCACCTGATCCTCGCGCCTGGCTTTGCCATCTTCATCACCGTCTCCCTGCTCAACCTCGTGGGAGAGGGCTTGCGAGACGCGCTCGATCCCAAGATGAGGAAGTGAGCATGAGCCAGCCGATCCTGAAGCTCCAGAACCTGCGCACCTATTTTCACACTGACATTGGTGTGGTGAAGGCGGTCGATGACCTCAATGTGGAGGTCAAGGCCGGCCAGACGCTGGGGATTGTCGGCGAGTCCGGGTCGGGGAAGTCGGTGACCAGCCTGAGCGTGATGCAGCTGCTGCCGGGCCACATCGCTCGAATCGAGCCGGGCTCCAAGATTCTGTTCGCGGGCCAGAACCTGACCGAGCTCAGCTCGGGCGAAATGCGACGCATCCGTGGCGCCGAGATCGCGATGATCTTCCAAGAACCCATGACCAGCTTGAACCCCGTCTACACCACAGGCGATCAGGTCATGGAGGCGATCATGCTCCATCAAGAGGTGTCACGCGAAGAGGCGGAGGCACGGACCATCGCCCTGTTCGATGAGGTCGGCATTCCCGAGCCGGAGCAGCGCATCCACATGTACCCCCACGAGATGTCGGGCGGCCAGAAGCAACGGGTCATGATCGCGATGGCGCTCTCTTGCAACCCCAAGCTGCTGATCGCCGACGAGCCCACGACGGCACTCGACGTGACCATCCAGGCTCAGATCCTGGATCTCCTTCGCCAACTCCGAGACGAGCGCGGCATGGGCATGATCTTTATCACTCACGACCTCGGCGTCATCGCGGAGATCGCCGACGAGGTGGCGGTCATGTATCGCGGCAAGCTGGTGGAGTATGGAGACGTCCGCAGCATCTTCGCGAGCGGCAAGCATCCCTACACCAAGGGCCTGCTGGCCTGCCGGCCGAAGCTCGACTCCGAGCTCAAGCGGCTTCCTACAGTTCCCGACTACATGGACACCGTCTACCATGACGACGGCTCCTACTCGGTACAAGAGAAGGTGCTGGACGACGGCTGGATGGAGCGAATGAAGACCGAGGGACGGGAGCGCCACCTCTACCCGCTCTCCCGACTCGGCTCCCTCGGCTTCCCCGCACAGGCGGCTGACTACCGAGCAGGGACCACGTTCGCCAAGGAAGACGAGATACCGCTCCTTGAGGTCCGCAACCTGAAGGTCCACTTTCCGATCCGAAAGGGTTTGCTCGGCCGGGTCGTCGACCACGTCCGTGCGGTGGACGACGTGAGCTTTGATGTCTATCGCGGCCAGACACTCGGCTTCGTTGGCGAATCAGGCTGCGGGAAGACCACCACTGGCCGCGCCATCATGCGACTCATCGACCCGACGGGCGGACAGGTCGTCTTCGATGGAATCGATATCACTCGGATGGGCCAGGCTGAGCTTCGCGCGCTCCGAAAGCGCTTCCAGATCATCTTTCAGGACCCCTACGGCTCGCTGAATCCGCGGAAGACCATCGAGACTACCGTGATGGAGCCCATGGAGGTCCACGGCATCGGCGGGACCTATGATCAGCGGCGGACGAGGGTACTCGACTTGCTGGAGAAGGTCGGCCTGCCCGGCAAGCAGTATCTGAACCGCTACCCGCACGAGTTCTCCGGGGGCCAGCGCCAGCGAATCTGCATCGCTCGCGCTCTCGCCGTCG
>CAZKOI010000176.1:0-7411 GCA_964554315.1 uncultured Enterobacterales bacterium
CGCGGGCCCTCCACCGGAAGCGGCATCTGGCCATCAACCGAGGTGGAACCTTTGAGAAGCCCTCCAGTCAGTCCTGATGAGCCCGACACGTCCGTCGACCGTTGAGTTGATGAGCCGATATTGCCGAGTGCGCTCATTAGACCCGCCCCAGTACCACCGGAGGGGTGCTCAACCTGGGCGTTGTTGAGGCGGGCTTGGCTCATTTCAGGGTCGCTTCCACTTGGGCTCACCGCTGTGATTGAATCAAGCAAATCTTGGTCCGCTGACTCGAAGGAGGGCACCCCGCCACCGAGCCCGCTCAGTCGACCGGGAGTGAGGTTTTCCGTGTCAGATGCATCACTGAACACCTCGGATGCTCCAAAGACAGCCTCGGAGTCCGGGCCTATTGTGCCACCGTGTTGAGGTGCTTTGACGCCGACCTCAACATCCGCCGCGACCTCAATCTGCATGTTCCATGCGACCATCGACGCCACTGTCATCGAGAGGCGGTCCCAGCTTCTCGGGTGTTCCTCTCGTACAAGTGTTGAGCCCAGCCCACTTTGCCGGGAGCGGGCGTTCACCTGGCCGGCTTTACTGCCACCGGCACTGGCCTCTCCGATAGCTGGCGTGGTCGAGGCACTCGATACCTGTGCTTCCGCCGATGCAAGAGCAGCAGCCCAAGCCTCCCCAATCACGGTCGGACCACCCACCCCTGGAGATGAACCCGGTGCGGCTCCGACCCCGTAAGCGGCCTCTAGGAAGAGTCCAGTTCCCATCACTGTAGAGTCCATCTTAGGGTGCCTCCGGGGCCAGCGGTGCTGCACCGAGCTTGTCAGCAAAGAATGCCGCTCGAGCAGGGTCCATTTTTGCCAAGGCCTTCCCGGCCTTGGCGACATTCATTCGCATCAAGACTTCGAGTGCGACAACATCCTCCGTTTCGTCGAGGATGGCGGCTGCCTGCTTGTCTCGCATAGATTCCATCATTTTCACGAGCGTGCGAACTCTCTCTTTCTGCTGCCCGTCGAGTTCGGAGAGCATGCCTTGGATCTCGGCACGCAGCGCCTTGAGATCGTCGAGTCGAGCCTGAACTTCAGCCTCAGCGGCCCTTAGATCGGCCTCACGGGCTTCGAGGGTTGCCTCTCGGCGGAGGAGGCCCCGCTCTTTCTGCTCTAAGAGGTCCATGATCGCCTCGGCCCCGCGCGCTTGCTCGGACCGAATTCCGACCGGATCCGATCCCGTGGCACCCACCGCGGTCGCAGCAAGTCCTGAGAGCACACCGGCAACCAGCACCACGGGTAACCAGCCCCTCACAGAGCCCCCTTCCGTGTCCACCGTCGTGTACCCATCGCGTCGAGCTTTTTGTCCTCTCGCCTACGCTCTTCAATCCGCCGTCTCTCGTCGTTGAGCTCGATGATTCGCTCGACGACTCGATGTTCACGACTGGCCTGAGTGAGCTCACTCCTGCTTACGTTTGATGCATGGACCCGCTCTTCAAGACGCCCGCGTTCGGCCCTCAGCCGAACCTCCATCTTCATTCTCCAGGCAGCAGACTGCGCGGCCCAACAGGCCTCGTCTTCGTCCATGCCTGACAGACGAGACTCCGCAACACGCTCCTCAAGCTGATCCACTCGCTCCTGTTGCTCTGCACGGGCACGCTCCGCCTCCATAAAGGAGTGCTCCGCACCCTGCTTTCGGTGCTTTCGGATTCGCTTCAAGACGGACAACGTGTCACGCATCAGAGGACCTCAGTGTCGATACACAGCCCCCCCTACGGCCCCCAATGGTTCACCTTGAGGATTTTTGCTGACGTCGCGGCGGATCGGGCTTGTTGGCGATCGCAACGAGGGACGCAACGGTGTCCTCGAAGGTGGTGACGTCGTCTACATCCTGACGCAGAAAGCTATCGATGTCAGAGCGCAGCATAATTGCACGGTCAACGCTCTCGTCGGTTCCACGACGGTAGGCACCCAGGCGAATAAGTTCCTCGTTCTCTCGCCATGTGGCCACTAGACCACGAAGAGACCGCGCGGCCGCTTGATGCTCCACTGAAGAAGTCATGTTCATCGTCCGACTTACACTCTCGAGGATGTCAATCGCAGGGTAATGGCCATGGCTCGCAATTCGTCTCGAGAGTACGATATGCCCATCGACGATTCCACGGACCGTGTCCGCCACGGGGTCATCCATGTCGTCACCCTCAACCAGCACGGTGGTGATGGCCGTGATGCTTCCCCTGCCCGCTCCTGGTCCAGCGCGCTCCAACAATCGCGGAAGCAGCGTGAACACGGAGGGGGTGTATCCCCTCGTCGCTGGGGGCTCACCCGCAGCCAGCCCAATCTGCCGCTGCGCCATCGCAAGGCGAGTCAGGCTATCGACCATCAGCATCACCTTCGCCCCCTGATCACGAAAGTACTCCGCCACCGATAGGGCAGCCTGAACTGCCTTGACCAGCAAAACAGGAGCGCGGTCAGACGTGGCCACAATCACCACCGAACGCGCAAGACCCTCTGGGCCAAGATCACGCTCGAGAAACTCCCTCACCTCGCGGCCGCGCTCGCCAACCAAGCAAACCACATTCACTTCGGCCTGCGAGCTCTTCGCCGCCATACCCAACAGCGTGCTCTTACCCACGCCTGAGCCCGCCATAATCGCCACTCGTTGCCCTTCTCCGAGAGTCAGTATGCCGTCAATGGCCCGAATTCCTGTCGGCAGCGGCGTACTGATCCGCGCGCGGGACATGGCCTCGGGCGGATCGGCATGGAGACTTCGGCGCCCCGCACAGTCACGAAGAGGCTCGCCATCTAACGGCACCCCCAAGGGGTCGACCACGCGACCTAAGAGCCCCGGTCCGACCGGTATGGTTAGCGATGTGCCACGAACCCGGACCGCATCACCGTGGGAGATGCCCTCGAGATCACCCAGCGGCATAAGCAACGCCCGGTTCTCTCTAAACCCAACCACCTCTGTCTGGGTCTTACCAATGTCCGCAATCGCGCCCACCGAAACCCCTGGCAACTGCGCCTCAATGACGGTCCCGACCACCTGAAGGACGCGACCAGTCTGTCGAACCTTAGAAGCATTCTCAAGGTGCTGCTGCAGCTGTCCGAGTCCGAGCCTCACGTGTCTTCACCCGGGCCCTCGGCCTGCCACCCCTGAACCGCCTCTGCGAGGCCTGCGATGGCTGCCCCCACGGTGGCATCCACACGACCGGAGTCTGTCTCGGCGATGACGCCACCGCTGATGTCCGAGTCCGACACGACCGACCATCCATCACGGCCGCCAATCATTTCGTTCGCTGCCACCACATCCTGTGGTCGGACTCGAATCATGACCTCGGACTCGCCAATCAAGCGCTCCCCAATCTCAGCAAATCTATCTCGAAGCATCGCCTGCTGGAGTTCAACCGAATCGCCAACGACTTGTCGAACACCGGCAACAACCAGCTCACCAAGAAGGTTGCGAACCTCGGCCGCCCAGCGGGCACGACCCTCGTCAACGTCATCGGCTAGCCGACCGAGAGTCTCCTGCATCGCGATGGCTTTGGCATGCTCCTCACTGAGAATGGCGGTGGCAGCCTCTCGCGCCTCTACTCTCGCCGCATCCAAGAGGGCTTCAAGCTCCTCCGCCGTAGACGGAAGCGCTGAACCGGGGTCAGCGACGTGCTCGTCAGCCGCTCCCGAAGAGGGGTCCATGCGGCTCTCTGTCGGCTTCCGATCCGATGAGCCTCCGAGCAGGCCCGCATTGAATGCACGGGCCTGGTGAATGGGTACGAAATCTGCCATGAGCCTTTACTCGTCGCCTTCGTCTTCTTCCGCACCGATCGAGAGGTAGATTGCCCCCTCCTCGGCCAGCTTGAGTGCGGTCGCCACGATTCGCTCTTGAGCACCGCGAATTCGACTCTTGGGAACCGGACCCATGATCTCCATCTCCTCACGAATATCCTCGGCAGCACGGCTCGATACGTTCTCGAGGAACCGGTCGACCTCCACCGGTGTCGCCCCCTTCAGGGCAAGGATAAGATCATCACGATCAACCTGCTTAAGCAGTGTCTGGATGCCGCGGTTCGTCAACGTCATCAGATCAGTGAAGAGGACCATCCTGCGTCGCAGGCGCTCAGCCAACGGATTGTCTTCATCTGCGACAACCTCAAGGATTCGATCGTTTTCAGTCTTCGCGAGACGACCAAGCATTCTCGCTGTGCTGTCGACACCTCCTACATCGAGGAAGTCATCGTCACGACCAAGCGCCGCAGTAATCGCCATCGTTACGTCATCGATCAGCTCACCGGGAATACGCTTCAGGCGCGCCATTCTGACGGTGACCTCACCCTTGTCTTCCTCCGGCATTAGGCGCATCACCTTGGCGGCATTATCGGGCCCCATCAGCGCCATCGCTACCGCCTGAGTCTGAGGGTGCTCATCGGCCATAATGGCAGCCACAGCCTCGGGTGGACGGTTCGAGATGAAGTCTGCGAACTCGGTGTTCACCCGTCGCTTCAGAATCGGCAGAATCGTCTCGCGACGTTCATCCTCGAGGAGATCGGGAAGAATCTTATTCACAAATTCGGGGCCGGTTCGAGGCATCAGGCTCACCTCATGGAGTTCCCGGACGAAATCACCGACGATTCGCTCAATGTCAGGCGCATCAACGCGGTCAATTGACGCCATCGCCATACCAACCTTTCGAACCTCCTCATCGTTCATGAGGTCGAGCAAGTCTTTGGCAAGCCCTCGCTCGAGATACATCACAAGGATGGCTGCACGCTCAACGCCGTTGTAGGTCTCATCTTGGTTTTTCAAAGCCAACGCCATGGTTTACCTCTAGTTGTGGACCCAGCGACGGAGCACTTGCGCAGATGCATCCATCTGCAGCTCCACCAATCGGTTCAGGTCTTGTGCCTCAACAGGCTCAAAATTGTCTACCAGCATTCTCAGTCGCTCGGCGAGATTTATCCCCTCTTCTCCTTCACCCATTTCTGCACCGCGGCCAAAGCGACCTGCTGCGCGGGCGATCACGTCACCCGCACCTCCAGCCCCCGCCGGCTGCCGAGCCGCAGTGGTGACGGCCCGCATTGCCGGCACAATGACGAAGGCGAAGAAGAGCACCAGCGTGACCAAGGCGACCAGGTAGGGCGCGAGATCGAGCGGATTCCACGTGTCGCCTACAAGCTCGCTTGAATCTACGACTTGCTCGGAGAACGGCATGAAGCTCACCGCCACGGAATCACCGCGCTCCTCATCGAAGCCCATTGCAACACGAACTGCCGACTCAATCTGTGACTTCACTGCAGTGACGTCCGCACCCTCACCCGCGGCCGTCACCAATTGGTTGAGCCGGACCTGGTCGACCATCACCGCGACATTCACGCGATCAATCTTGCCTGCTCGCTGAACGGTGCGGCGCTGGGTGGTTGTGTAGTCGTAGTTGCTGCTCAGCTCGCTCGAGGTGCGCTCGGTGTTGCCCTGACGATTACCAGCACCATTCTCTGGGAGGTTCGACTCAACTCCAGGCACCCCACCGCCCGTTTGGTTCTTGCTGTCTTCCTCACGCACCTGCTCCGAGATCGTGACTTGGGTATTCGGATCGAGCTCTTTGACGGTGCTCTCGACCATGGTCGGGTTGAGGTCTACCGTCACCGCCACACTCATCGCGTCCTCGCTCCCGAGGATAGGGGTCAGAGCGCTAACCACAGTCTTGCGATACCGCGCCTCATAGGCTTGGCGAGCTTCGAAGAGCGCTGGCAGGCCCATCGTCATCTCGTCGTCATCTCGGTCAGTGCTGAGCAGCCGCCCCTTGTCGTCCACAAGAACGACGTCACTGACCTCGAGCCCATCTACAGCCCCAGCGACCAGAGAGGTAATGCCCTGAATCTGAGACTTACTCAGCGTCCGACCAACCTCCAGCTGAACGGTCACTGCGGCACTCGCGGGCCTCTCTTCTCGAAGAAAGGCAGACCGCTCCGGCAACACAAGATGAACTCGGGAGGCCTTTACCTCATCAAGCGCATTCACCGTACGAACCAGCTCACCCTCAAGCGCACGCTGATATGCCCACCGCTCACGCTGTGGCGAGGTTCCGAGCTTGATGTTGTCCAGGGTCTCGAAGCCTGGATTTTTTCCCGCACTGGCCGCTTCAATTCGTGCACGACCGACATTAGCCATGGTCGTCTCAAGCCTGAGCCCATCCGGCGAGATTCGGTACGGGACACCTTTCTCTTCTAAAATTGCGGCCGCCGACTGAACCTCGCTCGGATCACTCGATGTGAACACGGGCTTCCAGGTGTCCTGGCCCGCCCAGTAGAACACACCACCGAGTGTGATCAGCGAAGCCAAGATGGCCGCCGTAAAGATTCCCCTCTCCCGAGACCCAAGGCCTTGGTAGAACGTTCTGAGCTGCTCAACATACTGCTGCACGGTACTGCTCCCATCCGGGTACAACGCCCCATCGGTCAAAGACTGATTTGCTTTAGCAGTGGAGCCAACTTTTTCTTACTTTTCCATATTTATGGCGTTTGAAGTTACTTTTTTTGATACAAAAAAAAAGCCCCTTTCGGGGCCAATCTAGCTGAACTGCGCACCTCGCTCAGATGGACATGTTCATTATCTCCTGGTAGGCGCCGATGACTTTGTCACGAACTGCAGTCATGGTCCTCAGGGTGATCTCGGCTTCCTCGAGAGCAATCATAGTCCCGTGAAGGTCCACGTTCTCTCCGCTCGCGAGCTGCGCGAGCTTGTCATCGGCCGCTAACTGTTGGTTGCTCACGCCATCAACCGCCTTGGCCAGCTTATCGCCGAAGGTGTTTGTCGGCGCCGTTCCCGTCCCAACACCAATTCCACCTGAGAACTCGGCCTTGGAAGGCTCTGTGATTGAAATTTTTGGTGTACCTACTGAAGTAATGGTCATGGCTTATTACCTCCCAATCTCAAGCGCAGTGTTTGCCATCATGTCGGTCATCTCTAGAACATTGGCATTCGCCTCATAGGTGCGAGCCGTGGTCATCAGGTCGACCATTTCCTCCAGCACGTTGACGTTTGGATAGGCAACATAGCCATCCTCATCTGCATCAGGATGTCCCGGGTCGTGGACCATAACGGGAGGGTCATTACTCTCTACGACCCCCATGACCTCGACGCGAGCCAACGCTCGATCCATCTCGCTGCCAAAAGGCTCATCCCGTATGGCCTCGAGCACGGGCATCTGCTTCTTGTAAGGTCCGCCCTCTTCCGTCCGAGTCGTCCGTGCATTGGCCATGTTCGACGCGACCGTCTGAAGTCTAAGCCGCTGCGCTGTCAGCCCACTCGCGGTTATCTGTAGTGTGTCTAAGAGACCCATTCTAACCTCCGACTTTATCCACGCTCGCCATTACTGGCGGCAAACTTTAGGAGTGCCATTCGCCGGCCGAGCCCCCGGCTCACGCCGCTGAACAAGGTGG
>CAZKOI010000177.1:0-7408 GCA_964554315.1 uncultured Enterobacterales bacterium
CGAGCCCGACCACCAGCTGTTGACCGAGGTCACGGAGGCCTGCCTGGCCAAATTCGAGGCGATTCCCCTGCCGTAGTCCCAGGCGAGGCCGCGGCTCAAGGTATGCGGAGGATCTGGGCCGCCTGCCTCTTAGGGCGCCACACCACGATCTCCGCGCGACCATCGCCCGTGAGGTCGCCGACCCAGAGCGAGTCCTCGCCCTGCACAAACCCCACATCGAGGCTGGCGACGGGCGCATCCTCAAACCCGCTCCCAGTTCCCCTCAGCACATGGACCGCGCTTTCTCCCATGGTCGTCACGAGGTCGAGCCTGCCGTCCCCGGTGAGATCGCTGTTTAGCTCCGAAGACGGATCACGCCGTCGGCCCACCGGCACCGCCACGTGGTGCACGGGCAAGGGTTCTCCCATGCCCTCGCCTGTCACGCGACGGGCGACCAAGTCCACCCTGATCTTCTGCGACAAGAGCGCTCGGGTCAGGTTGGCGACCCCAAAGTCGATCTCCGCTGAGACGAGCTCCTTGGCGCCGTCCCCGTCGAGGTCCAGCGGGCGAACCATCACCACCGCCCGGTCGCTGCTCATGCGCTGCGGCGCCTGAAAGCCCTTCCCTGTG
This sequence comes from uncultured Enterobacterales bacterium, assembly GCA_964554315.1. Lineage (GTDB taxonomy): Bacteria > Myxococcota_A > UBA796 > UBA796 > UBA796 > UBA796. Next base: position 610 of record CAZKOI010000177.1, read on the forward strand.
CCTCTGGCAAAGACCAGCTCCCCTTCCGAGCCCATCCAGCTGCCCTTGGTCACCCACAGCTGGGCCGCGAAGTCTGTGCGTCCGTCGCCGTCGAGGTCCTCGAGCCAGACCGAGACGGCGCGCTTCTTCGTCTCGCCCTTCTTGCCCGTCCAGCTCTTGTCCTCCGGTGTCACGTCAACGGGGAGCATCACGGTCTCCTTGGCCTGCATCCCTTCCCCCGTGAAGGGGTAGACCCTCATCGTCTTGCCCTCCACCAGCATCACATCCTGGATGCCATCGCCGTTGAAGTCATCGACGGTCCAGTTGGGGGAGACCGACGCAGCCACAACCTGCACACCACCCATGACCCGTGCGCTCAGCTCACCCTGTCCACGAAGGGGTATCTGACCACGCTCTGTCCCATCTGTGCTCAGGACGCGGAGGCTCCGTCCGTCGGCCAGCACGGTCTCGGGAACACCATCCCTCTCGATATCGACAAAGACATCGGCAAAAATAGGTGTGGTTCGGCCCAGATCCCTCAACGCCGTCCGGGCCTCTGCAGCAACGCGAACCCCGTCTGCGGTGACCTGCATGATGCCCTCTGGGCCCTGCGCCCACAGTCCGGACTCCACGTCGAGCACGAGCGGCCTATTCCTCAAGTCCACCGACCACCGCTCTACGGGAGACGCTTCCTCATTGAAGTGAACCACGGTGACTGTCGCGGCCTCGGGTGCACGGCCTTGGTCCTTGTGCGAGACCACAATGAGCTCAGCCCGTCCGTCGGCGTCCACATCTCCGCTCCGCACCTCCACGACATCGGGGGGTAGCTCGATGGGAACAGCAATCAGTGGCACAGACCTCTCCTCTCGGTCTCATCAGGGTATGCTCTTCAGCCGGCGACGGGGTGTAAAACTGCCGGCAACCGCCCGCATTCTGCGGTTGACTGACGCGGGGCGAGCGACACCAACGACCGGGGAGGAGCACCACCACGACGCCGAGCGGTGCGGCTGCTCCTCCCCGCTGGACTCTTATCGCAAATAGATTGTAATAAGGGGGCGCCCACGTTATCCGCGCTCCATGGCTGACCGACCCCCCATACGACGACGCCTAAACTCCGGTGTCTTCGTTACCGCGAGGAGGATCTCCGATTCTCCCTGGCATGGGCGTGCGAGGTGCGCGTCGCTCGTCCTGCTCTTCTTACTCGGCTCCGCCCTGCCCCATCGAGCCCACGCCGCCCCTGCAGGGTCTGCGATCACATCACCGGGCAGCACCGCGATTGTCGCGCCACGGTTGATTGAGCAAGTCGAGCTGACCTACCCGGAGAGCGCCATCGCGTCAGGGCTACACGGTGACGTGAGCATCCTCGTCGACGTTGACGCGACGGGCCGTGTCATTGCCACGCGCTTCGAGAGCGGCCCCGACGTTTTTCGTGAGGTCTCGTTAAACACGGCGAAAAACCTACGCTTTGCCCCAGCGACAGCGGGCGGCGTGGCGGTCGCAGCCACCACTCGCGTGTCCTTCCACTTTGCGCCACCTGCGCCTACCATGACGGGGTCGGCAGAAGGACACGCCGAGCTGATTGTCCACTCGTCCAACCCCGATCTCGAGGACACGCGCGCGAGGACGACCCTCGAGGAGGACCAGCTCGACCAGGCCGCAGGTGACGATCTCGCACAGTCCATCGCTCGCATACCCGGTGTCCGAGTCAGTCAGGCGGGGTCCGACACCTCCAAGCCCATCATTCGAGGCCAGCCGGAGCGGCGACTCTTGGTTCTCAACGACGGCGTGCGTCATGAGAGTCAGAAGTGGGGTGCCGATCACGCCACGGAGATCGACCCCTTCTCCGCCGGATCAATCAGCGTCATTCGAGGCGCTGCAGGCGCGCGCTATGGGCCGGACGCCATCGGCGGCGTGGTGCTGGTCGAGCCTCCGCCGATGCGCACCAGCCCTGGCGTGGTGGGCAAGCTCCTCTCTGCCTACAGCAGCAACGGTCGTCGACCCTACGGCGCCATGCGTCTCGACTCGGGCTCGGACAACGGGCTGTCCACACGCGTCGAAGGGAATGCGGCGATCAGCCAGCCCCTCGAGACACCCGACTATGTCTTGGGCAATACCGCTTCACGCACGTGGAATCTCGGTGGAGCCCTGCAGTATTCCTGGGACAGCGGCCGGGTGCGAGGATCTTGGCATCATCATGACCTTCATGCCGGCGTCTTCTACGGCAAGAAACACAGCACCCCTGAAGAGTTCCGGGCCAACTTAGCCGCGGAACGACCCGCGAAGGCCGATCAATGGACATACAGCTACGGCATCGATCGCCCGTACCAGTCGGTCACGCACGATGTGGGTCTGCTGAAGCTCAACCTGAGCCGGGCCTGGGGCGACCTCGAGGCAATCTATGCCTTCCAACACAACCGACGGCAAGAGTATGAGCCGGTGCGCTCGTCCGTCTCTGGCCCACAGTATGACTTCACCCTTCGTACTCACTCGATCGACAGCGGGGTCGAGCACAGAGCCATCCGAACATCGATCGGCGAGCTCGATGGCGGAATCGGCCTCCAGGCATCGTTTCAAGAGAACGTCTACGAGGGACTCCCCCTCATTCCCAACTTTCGCAGCTTTGCGGGTGGGGTGTTTGTGCACGAGCGCCTCTCGCTCGCGCTTCTGGACATTGAGGCTGGCGCGCGCGTTGATGCCCTCAAGCGCGACGCTTACCTGATCTCAAGGGACCATGATGCCCATGTCAGGCGCGGCACGCTCGACGCAGAGGCCTGTGATCGAGGGGGAGAGCGGGTACGATGCGGCGCGCGGTACACCGCGACCTCCGCCTCGCTGGGCGCCTTGGTTCACATGGTGCCTGAACACCTGGATCTCAAGGTCGACCTATCGAGTGCATCCCGTTTTCCGAGCGTTGATGAGCTGTACATCCTGGGCACATCGCCCTCTCTTCCGGTCTTCGTTGCCGGCGACCCAGAGCTCTCGAATGAGACCGTCTGGAACAGCTCTCTGACCGCCGGCTTGAGGCTCGAAGTCATCGAGGCGGAGGCCTCTGGATTTGGTCAGCTTGTCGAGGACTACATTCACTTTATGCCCGAGCTCACACCCGACGGCTCACCCCGCTTTGACGTCACCATTCGCGGAGCGTACCCGAGCTTTCGATATCAGCCCATCGATGCGTTCTTCTACGGCTTCGATGGCTCGGTGAGCGTGGGCCCCCGAGCCGTCCTCGGCTTGGACACGCAAGTGAGCGTGGTCAGGGCTTCGTCTCTGGATTCCGGCGAGGAGCTGTACGGCACACCGGCCGATCAAGCGATCCTCACTCTGGTCGGTCGTCCCCCCTCGATAGGTCCGCTGCACCACATGGCTGTGACCGCCGGTGTCCAGCTCGTCGCCCGCCAAGATCGCGTCAATGCGGAGGATGACTTCGCTCCACCGCCCGGCGGATACCAACTCTACCAAGCGAGCATCGAGGCGGATGTCGGGCGAAGACACCCTGTTCGCCTGGGCGTTGAGGCGACCAACCTACTCAACACAGCCTACCGCGACTACTCGAGCCTTCTCCGCTACTACGCTGATCAACCCGGCAGAGATGTCCGCTTCCGCTTGGGCACCGACTTCTGAACCTCTCCCCACCTACCAAGCTTGGAAACCAGAATGCCCCCCCCTAGAACCCTCCTCTCACTTCTCTTTCTCGCTGGAGCGGGATGCGCCGATGTCGAAAAAGACCATGACCACCATGACCACGAGCTCATCTCGACGGTGGCCCTGCTCTTCACGCACTCGGAGAATGGAACCACACAGGCGGTCAGCTGGACCGAAGCGGACGGTCAGAGCGACGACATATTGCTCACACCCGACGCCTCATACCGCCTCTCCGTGTCCTTCTTGAACGAGTATGAAGATCCGGCCGACGACATTACCGATGAAGTTCGAGACGAGGCGGAAGAGCACCAAGTGTTCTATACCGGCACTGCGGTCACCGAAGGATTCGTCGAGGTGTCTTATGACGACGCCGACACCAACGGGCTACCCCTTGGCTTGGAGACCACCGTGGTCACCACCGCGCAGGGATCGTCGGAGCTGACGGTAACTCTCCGACACATGCCCCCCGAAGACGGTGCGCCGGTCAAGCGCGATGACATGGCGGAGGATGTGGCAGAGGGCGGACTTCAGGCTCTCGCTGGAGAAGGGGCCAACGACGTCTCTGTGGACTTTAGCTTGGCCGTGGGCTCGGACTAACCGGTGAGGTCGGGAGCCCGCGCTGATGGGGGCTCCTCACGTTTTCTTCGGTCCCACTTGCGCCGAGCAAGTCGTACATCGGCCTGAGATTCGCACATGGAACTGCGCACCTTGGAGCTCCAGCGGAAGGTGCCCATCCGTGGTGCGTACCTCCAGGGGGGGCAAGCAGGTCACCTCACGACACTCCTCACAGAGAAAGTGTGGGTGATCGTCTCTAACGGTCCGGCAAGCGTCATAGAGCTCATACCGCCAGACTCGGTCCCCGAGATCCATCCGACGAACGATTCCAGCACCCGAGAGATCGGACAAGACACGCCATACGGAGGCCTGATCATAGATGCCCACCGACGGATCGCCCATGACCTCCTCGTGGGTCATGGGCGCCCTCCTCTCGTGGAGCGCAACCAGCACTGCCATGCGTTGGGAGGTCGCACGCATGCCCTGCCCCTTCAGGAGGGCCCGAACCTCGGCCTGAACATGTTTGAGCGAAGGAGCCATGGAGACGTCATCCAAGGCTAACCCTGGGGGACTCGATGTCGATACTCCCACATGCTCACACCCCGCGGAATCAGAAGGTCAAGTCGTAGGTCTGCCGCCGAGCGTTGTCCCACGAGTACAGCTTCTGCTCCAGCGGGTTGTAGTCGATGGAGCTGTTGTACCCGCCAGGGTTCGCAATCGAGATGCCCGGGTTGGTCTCTTCTCCCGTCACCGGGTCAAACTTGAAGTCGATGGTCGCTGTCGACGAGGAGTAGCTGCTCGTGGCATAGAGCTTGCCGCAGATCATGAAGGCATTGCCGATGTTGTTCTTGGGGTTCGAGCCCGTGTTCCAGGTGTCGGTGATGGTGAAGGTATCGATGTCGATCTTGCTCAGCACCAGTCGACCGCTGTTGGCGGAGGTGGCATAGATGACCCAGAGACCGTCCTCATCGACCGCGAGGTCTATGTCGCTGTAGCCGCCCCACTGATAGGCGTAGGTGTTGCGATATCCGGCGCCCGGCAGATCGAGCACGCCCACCTCCGCCATGGTCGCCAGGTCAACCTTACGGATGTCGTTGCTGCTGTACGAGTTGTAGTAGAGGTAGCCATCGTAGATGACATGGCCCGTGCCGTCATACCCCGTCGAGAGGTACTGGTAGGTCGGTGATGAGCGCGAGGACATCGCCGAGATGGAGGCGAATCGAACGAGCTCAGAGTCGTTGCTGTAGGACTGCATCTCCCAGACCAGGTTCTCTCCGAGGGTCTCCAGCGGGTCCTGCATCCAGGCCCCATGCGTCGGTCCGAAGCTCCCGAAGTAGTCCGGGCTTGCAACAGAGACGAGGTCGCACCCGCACTCGTCGAGCTCGTCGGTCTCGCCGTTGCAGTCGTTGTCGATGCGGTCACAGACCTCGACACCGCCCGGGAAAGCTTCGGCGGTCTCGTCGTCACAGTCCGTGTCGTCGGCCACAAACCCCTCGGGGGCCTCACACGCCAGCTCGGAGATGGACCCGTCGCCGAAGCCGTCGGCATCGCCGTCGTAGTACCAGGTCTCACGGTCTTCGGCGTCATCGCCATCCGTCTCACCATCACAGTCGTTGTCGATGCCGTCGCAGACCTCCACGCCGCCAGGATAGGCCAGCATGGAGCCATCGTGGCAGTCGTCCGCATTGTCTGCGTAGCCCAGCGGGATCTCACAGGCCGTCACCGTCGCGGTGGGTGAGCCGTAGCCATCGCCATCCATGTCGACGTACCACAGCGACGCCTCGGCTGAGTCATCGTCGGTGGTGGTGGGATCACAGTCGTTATCCAGTCCGTCGCAGACCTCCGCCGCTCCGGGGTGAACCGACGGCTCCCAGTCGTCGCAGTCACCGCTCAGCTCGATGTAGCCCACCGGCATCAGACACTGCACCACCGTGGTGTCGGAGGCTCCATAGCCATCGCCATCGGCATCTCGGAACCACGTCGTCGCATCAACTGCTGCGCCTTCATCGGTCGCTCCGTCGCAGTCGTTGTCGATGCCATCGCAATACTCCGCCGCCATCGGGTGGATGGCGGCGTCCGAGTCATCGCAATCGACGTCATTCGCGACATGACCCGCTGGAGCCGTGCAGGCTCGAGCGACCTCGGCCCGATCACCATAACCATCGCCGTCGTCATCCGCGTAGAAGGGCTCCCGATCAATGGCGCTCTCGTCCGCCGTACCGTCACAGTCGTTGTCACGGTCATCGCAGATCTCCACACCGCCGGGATGAGAAGCAGGGTCCGTGTCGTCACAGTCGCCACCCACCGTGACGTACCCGGGTGTCACCTCACAGGCCTCCATCGCCTCGAGCGAGGACCCGTACCCGTCTCCGTCTCCGTCGCGGTAGACCACCATCGTCAGGCCCTCGTCGATGGTGCCATCGCAGTTGTCGTCCATGCCGTTGCAGGTCTCCTCCGCGCCCGGAAAGACCGTCGCATCCCACTCGTTGCAGTCTCCGTCCTCGAGGGTGAAGCCATCGCCGTCCGCGTCTCGGCCCTCCGGCGCGGCTCCCGTATCGTCAGCCCCGCCGGTATCGTCGGCGTCGGCGTCGGCGTCGGCATCGGCGTCCGCGTCCGCATCCGC
>CAZKOI010000178.1:0-7398 GCA_964554315.1 uncultured Enterobacterales bacterium
AGGGAATGCCGTAACGCTCACGCTCACGACCCTTCTCATCAACGACGTAGATTTCGCCATTCCGAGCCAGCGCGATGGTGTTTCCATCCCGGTCGACGACAGTGTTGAGAAGCTCCGAGAACTTGATGGTTCCGGAGTTCTTCAACTCGAGGTAGGACTCGGTGAGCTTGGCAGACGCCGCACCACCAATGTGGAAGGTCCGCATGGTGAGCTGTGTTCCCGGCTCACCAATCGACTGCGCCGCGATGACACCCACCGCTTCGCCGATGTTGACGAGCTTGCCTCGAGCAAGGTCGCGCCCGTAGCACATCGAGCAGACGCCCCAGTGCATATCGCAGCTCATGACGGAGCGAATCTGCACGCGGTCCACACCCGCTTGAACCAGGCGCTCGCACGCAGCCTCGTCGATCATCTCATTCCGAGCGACAAGGATTTCGTCGCTGTACGGATCATAGATGTCCTCCGCGGCCACACGCCCGAGCACACGCTCTGCCACGTGCTCGATGATCTCACCGCCCTCGATGAGGCTCGAGATCTCCATCGAGTCCTGTGTCTCACAGTCTCGCGCCGTGACGATGAAGTCCTGGACCACGTCGACCAGACGCCGGGTGAGGTAACCCGAGTTCGCTGTCTTGAGCGCGGTATCCGCCAGACCCTTCCGTGCACCGTGAGTACTGATGAAGTACTGCAGCACCGTGAGGCCTTCGCGGAAGTTCGCGGTGATCGGCGTCTCAATGATCTCGCCGCTGGGCTTGGCCATCAGACCCCGCATACCCGCAAGCTGCCGAATCTGAGTCGTCGACCCACGAGCACCCGAGTCAACCATCATGTAGATGCTGTTGAAGGCATCCTGCTCCGCTTCATTGCCATTGGCGTCCGTGACGGTCTCCTTGGAGATCTCCGAAATCAGGTTCTTGGACACCTCATCGGTGACCTTGGACCAGATGTCAACGACCTTGTTGTACTTCTCACCCATGGTGATCAAGCCGTCGTTGTACTGGCTCTCCGTCTCCTCGACCTCGGCCTGAGCATCCTCGAGGATCTTGCCCTTGGTTGAAGGAATGCACATGTCATCCACACAGATCGAGATGCCGGCCTTGGTAGACATACCGAAGCCAAGCTGCATGAGCGCGTCCGCGAAGAGCACCGTCTCCTTCGCACCCGCAGAGCGGTAGCAGCGGTCGATGAGCTCACCGAGGTTCTTCTTCTTCAGCGTCTGGTTGCAGAGGGCGAACGGCACCTTTTGGGGGACGATGTCGTAGAAGAGCACGCGACCCACCGTGGTCTCGACGACGTCGCCGCGACTCTCAAGGGGAACCATGCCTTCGTGACCAAAGAAGCCCGCCGAGGTCGCCACCATGACGAGGTCCTCACCGAACTCTGCACGCATCGCTGAAATGGCGCGGTTGAGGAGCGCGATCCGGCTGTTGACGTTCATGCGTGCATCAAAGACCAGGCCGCTCTTGTCTGACGCAATGGTCGGGTTGACGAGTCCAACAACGCGGTTGTTGCCACGAAGCTTCGGCAGCTCCACACCAACGGCGGTGAAGTCCTCGCCATCGATCTTCTTTAGCTTGCGCGTGGCTGTGCCCTTCTCGGAGTACACCGAAGGTACCTTGCCCTTGCCAGAGATGCCGCTGACGCCAAACGTCCAGGCGCCATCCGCAGCGGCACCCTCGCCGTTGTTCACGAAGAGGTCAAAGACCGCCACGGCGTCCGCAGATGCAACCTCTGTCTCCCCGTTGAGGCGAACGCAGACGTCGCCACCAAGGACCGGGACCTCTCCGACGACACCGCCCTCGACAACACGAAGGGAGCCGCGGTGAGAGAACCATGCCTCACTGGAGCTGCGATCGGTGTCGACACCGAAGAGCAAACGAAGGTCAGCGTGGGCCGACAAGTCGTTTACGAGGCGGGTCTTGAGGCCAGGTGCGGGCATCCGAACGTTGACCTTCGCATGGAGATCGACCTCACCCGCATCATAGGCCGCAAGAACCTCGGCAGGGCTCGCGAACGTACGGCCTTGGCCCTTCGCGAATGCACGCTCTCGGGTCATGTAGTACGAGCCAAGAACGATGTCTTGAGAGGGCTGAATGATGGGCCGTCCCGACGCCGGGCTGAGGATGTTGTTGGTGGACATCATCAGCACACGGGCCTCAATCTGGGCTTCGATGCTCAGGGGAAGGTGGACCGCCATTTGGTCGCCGTCGAAGTCCGCGTTGAAGGCCACGCAAACCAGCGGGTGAAGGCGAATCGCCTTGCCTTCTGTGAGGACGGGCTCGAAGGCCTGCATGCCGAGGCGGTGCAGCGTCGGTGCCCGGTTGAGGAGAACCGGATGCTCTTGGATAACCTCGTCCAAGATGTCCCAGACCTCGTCCACCTTTTGCTCGACCATCTTCTTGGCCGCCTTGATCGTGTTCACAAAGCCGCGCTCTTCGAGCTTGTTGTAGATGAACGGCTTGAAGAGCTCCAAGGCCATCTTCTTTGGAATTCCACACTGGTGAAGGCGCAGCTCGGGTCCAACCACGATGACGGAACGACCCGAGTAGTCGACGCGCTTGCCGAGGAGGTTTTGCCGGAACCGACCGTTCTTGCCCTTGAGCATGTCCGACAGCGAGCGGAGCGGACGCTTGTTGGGACCAGTGAAGGTCTTGCCACGGCGGCCGTTGTCAAACAGAGCGTCAACGGCCTCCTGGAGCATCCGCTTCTCGTTCCGGATGATGATCTCCGGCGCGTTCAGATCTTGGAGGCGCCTCAAGCGGTTGTTGCGGTTGATGACACGCCGGTAGAGGTCGTTGAGGTCCGAGGTGGCAAATCGCCCACCGTCGAGGGGGACCAGAGGCCGCAGGTCGGGGGGAATGACGGGAACGACTTCCATCATCATCCACTCGGGACGATTCCCACTGTCTCGGAACGCTTCTACGATCTTGAGTCGCTTGGCGTGCTTGCGGCGTTGCGCCTCCGAGGTCGTGTCGCGCATGGCCGTGCGAAGCTCGTCGGCAAGATCGTTGATGTCCATCTTCGCGAGGACATCGCGGATGACTTCACCGCCCATGCCGACGTCAAAGGAGCCATAGCCAAAGGTCTCAACGGCCTCGCGGTAGTCTTCCTCGGTCAGAATCTCGCCGACTTCCAGCGTTGACTCTCCTGGTTCGGTCACCATGTAGGACTCGCAGTAGAGCACGCGCTCGAGGCTCTTAAGAGAGATATCGAGCAGGTTGCCGATCCGGCTCGGAAGGCTCTTGAGGAACCAGATGTGAGCCACCGGTGTCGCCAGGTCGATGTGACCCATGCGCTCGCGGCGCACCTTGGACTGAATGACTTCTACACCGCACTTCTCGCAGGTGATTCCGCGGTGCTTCATCCGCTTGTACTTCCCGCAGAGGCACTCGTAGTCCTTGACGGGTCCAAAGATCTTGGCACAGAAGAGCCCGTCCTTCTCAGGCTTGAAGGTCCGGTAGTTGATGGTCTCCGGCTTCTTCACCTCGCCGTGGGACCAGCTGCGGATTTTGTCTGGGCTTGCCAAGCCAATCCGCACGGCCACGTAGTTGAGGGGGTTCTTAGGCTTCTCGAAGAGGTTGTAGATGTCCTTCACGGTCGACTCCTGGGAGGATGACGCTTCTCGGACTTGAGAAGTGGGTAGATGAATAGAGAGGTAAAAAAGGGTTGAAGAAGCGGAGGCACGACGTGCCTCCGCCCACGGCCTACTGGCGGAGGACTTCCTTGTCCTCGATTAGGTCGACATCGAGCGCGAGCGCTTGGAGCTCCTTGACGAGGACATTGAAGCTCTCGGGCAAGCCTGCCTCGAGAACGTTCTCGCCCTTGACGATCGACTCGTACATCCGAGTTCGACCGGCGACGTCGTCCGACTTCACCGTCAGGAACTCTTGAAGCGAGTAGGCTGCACCGTAGGCCTGCATCGCCCACACCTCCATCTCGCCAAGACGCTGGCCACCGAACTGGGCCTTTCCACCGAGTGGCTGCTGCGTGACCAAGCTGTAGGGCCCAATGCTCCGCGCATGGATCTTCTCATCGACCAGGTGGTGGAGCTTGAGCACGTACATGACGCCCACGGTGACGCGGTTCTCGAAAGGCTCGCCCGTTCGTCCGTCGAACAGAATGGACTGGCCGTCCTCATCGAGGCCTGCATGCACGAGTGCCTTCTTGATCTCGGACTCGGCTGCACCGGCAAACACCGGAGTCGCCGTGGTCACACCACCTCGGTACTTGTTGCCGAAGGTGATGAGTTCGTCATGGCTGGCCGCGTCGAGGGTCTTCTGGACCTCCGCAACATCCGGGAAGCAACCCTTGAGGTAGGCCCGAAGCTTGTCCTCTGAGTAGTGCTCGTCGATCATCTCGCCGATGCGGATACCCATTCCTCGAGCAGCCCACCCGAGGTGAGTCTCAAGGACCTGCCCAACGTTCATTCGAGAGGGAACACCGAGCGGGTTGAGCACCACATCAACCGGTGTGCCGTCCTCGAGGTACGGCATGTCTTCGACGGCCATAACCTTGGAGACCACACCCTTGTTGCCGTGACGACCCGCCATCTTGTCACCGACCTGGAGCTTGCGCTTGATGGCCACGTACACCTTGACCAGCTTGATGACGCCGGGGCTGAGCTCGTCGCCCTTCTTGTGGCGCTCAATCTTAGCGGCGTAGCGCTCGCGGATCTGATCTTCCTTCTCGCGCACCTTGTCCACGAGGTTCCAGACCTTCTCCTCGAGATCCTCACCATCCTCGATGGTGATGCGCTCATACTGCTCGAACTGCAACTTGCGGAGGTTCTCCGCCGTAAACGCATCGCCCTTGTTGATGAGTGCTTCACCGCTGCCATCCTCGGCAATCTTGGCGCCCGCCTTGCGATCAGCGAGGAGGTGCACCAGCTGGCGGTATGCGGACTCGCGCACGGTCCGAATGTTCTCGTTCCGGTCGCGGTTGATGCGCGCAACGGCCTGCTCCTCGATCTCGAGTGACCGCTGATCTTTCTCTACGCCTTCGCGAGAGAAGACCTGGGCACCCATGACCACACCCTCAACGCCAGGAGGAACGCGAAGAGAGGTGTCCTTCACGTCTCCAGCCTTCTCGCCGAAGATGGCACGAAGCAGCTTCTCCTCGGGTGAGAGCTGAGTCTCACCCTTCGGCGTGATCTTGCCGCAGAGGATGTCCTGTGGACGGACATATGCACCAATCCGGATGATTCCCGACTCGTCGAGGTTGCGAAGAGCCTCCTCGCCGACGTTGGGAATGTCCCGAGTGATCTCTTCCTTGCCGAGCTTGGTGTCACGAGCAGCGACCTCAAACTCCTCGATGTGGATCGAGGTGAAGTAGTCCTCACGAACCAGTCGCTCTGAGATAAGGATTGAGTCCTCGAATTTGTAGCCCTGCCACGGCATGAAGGCGACGACGGGGTTTTGGCCGAGCGCCAACTCACCGAGGTCCGTCGAGGGACCATCCGCGATGATGTCACCGGCCTCAACGCGGTCACCCACTCGAACCACTGGACGCTGGTTGATGCAGCTGTTTTGGTTCGAGCGCTGGAACTTGTTGAGGTTGTAGATGTCGACATCACCGCCGATGTCACCACCCTGCGAACCCTCGGACTTCACCACAATCCGAGTGCCATCGACACTCTCGATGAAGCCCGACCGACGTGCGACCGTCGTGACACCCGAGTCACGAGCCACTTGGCGCTCCATCCCCGTGCCCACCAAAGGTGCCTGCACACGGACCATGGGAACCGCCTGGCGCATCATGTTGGCGCCCATGAGCGCCCGGTTAGCGTCGTCGTTCTCGAGGAACGGGACCAGGCTCGCAGCCACACTGACCAGCTGCGCCGGGCCGACGTCCATGAGCGTGATGTCATTCTTCGAGATCAGAGAGAACTCACCGCGAACTCGAGCGATCAGCACGTCCTTGGTGATGTTGCCCTTCTCGTCATGGGGGAGGTTCGCCTGAGCGATGATCTGGTTCTCCTCCTCCAGCGCGGTGAAGAACTTGACCTCTTCCGTGACCACACCGTCCTTGACCAGCCGGTAGGGCGTCTCAATGAAGCCATACTCGTTCACGCGGGCGTAGGTGGAGAGCGACGCAATCAGACCAATGTTGGGGCCTTCCGGCGTCTCGATCGGGCAGATTCGACCGTAGTGAGTCGGGTGCACATCCCGAACATCGAAGCCAGCACGCTCTCGCGTCAGTCCACCAGGGCCGAGCGCCGAGAGTCGCCGCTTGTGCGTCACCTCAGAGAGCGGGTTGGTTTGGTCCATGAACTGAGAGAGCTGAGAGGAGCCGAAGAACTCCTTGATCACGGCGCTCACAGGCTTGGCGTTGATCAAGTCGTGCGGCATCAGGGCCTCGATCTCGCTCAAGCTCATCCGCTCCTTGATGGCCTTCTCCATGCGAACCAGACCGACCCGGTACTGGTTCTCGAGAAGCTCACCGACGGCGCGTACCCGACGGTTTCCAAGGTGGTCGATGTCGTCGACCTCGCCCTTGTTGTTCTTGAGGTCGATCAGGTACTGAACGACGAGTCGAATGTCCTCGCGGGTCAGCGTCGTCTGCTCAAGAGGCTCATCGATGCCCAGCTTGTGGTTGATCTTCAAACGACCCACTCGTGAGAGGTCGTAGCGCTCCGCATTGAAGAACAGGCTGATGAAGTGCTTGAGCGCCGCATCGTAGGTCGCCGCATCACCCGGACGTAGGCGCCGGTAGATCTCCATCACCGCCTCTTCCGTGCTCTCGATCTTGTCGACCAGGAGCGTGTCTCGAAGGAATGAACCAACGATGACGTTGTCGATGTAGAGCACATCGAACTCATGAACACCCTTGTCCAGCAGCAGCTGGAGCTTGTCCTCGTCGATCTCCTCGTTGCACTCGACGAGAATCTCGCCCGTGCTCATATCCACGATGTCCCAAGCGCTGACCTTGCCGACAACAGTGTCATCAGCAACCGGAATGGAGCCTGCAAACACGGTCTGCTCGACGCCCTCGATCTCGCGTGTGACCTCCTCCAGCATTCCGGCGTTCTTCATCTTTCGGATGACCGGCTTAAGGAACTTGCGACCCTGACGACAGATGACGCTTCCGTCTTTGTCACTGACATCAACGGAGGCCTGCTGGATCTTCAGCAGGTCTTCGGTCGTCTCCTTCGTCCACGCCTTGGCCTTCTTGTCGTAGCGCATGGTCTCGCGCTGGTAGAAGTAGTTCAGCAGCTCCTCGGTTGAGTACCCAAGGGCACGCAGCAGGACCGTGGCCGGCAGCTTGCGACGCCGGTCGATACGGACGTAGAGGATGTCCTTGTTGTCGAACTCAAAGTCGATCCATGAGCCGCGGTTGGGGATGATTCGCGCGGAGAAGATCAGCTTTTGGCTCGACGAAGTCTTGCTCTTCGAGACATCG
>CAZKOI010000179.1:0-7390 GCA_964554315.1 uncultured Enterobacterales bacterium
CGGCCCGCCTATGACGATGGGGTGGGGCTGGTCATGGACAGTCGGACGTGCATTCTGCCACGCATCGCCGACAACATCTTCCGCGTACGCCCCCTCGTCCATCAGCAGTGGCGTAAACGCCAGTCCGCCACCCGCACGGATGCCTACACCGAGTCGGCGGGTAGGGTAGATGCTGAACTCATAGAGCGCGGCGAGCGTGTACACGCGGAGGTCTCCTTGGATACAAGTTCCGCGGTTCACGCAGTCCAGTACCTGGGCCTGAGTCTCGAAGTCTGCACCGTTGTTGATTCCTTGGAAGAAGGTGAGCTCCCAAGCCATCGACATGTTCTCTTGGTCGTAGAAGTCCTGCCCAAACGCAATGGCCATCGAGCTGCCGGGCTGAAGAGTATCTTTGTAGGTGCCTAGGTACATACCGAGACCGACGTTGGTCTTGGCATACATGCCCTTCACGATCTCGCGAACAGCCCTCTTTTTGGGCTTCTCGACCTCTCCCTCGTCATCGCCATAATCCTCGAAGTCTTGTCCGAGGGCCGCCGCGGGTGCGATGAGCGTGGCGAGCGAGAGGAGTCCAGCAGTTACGGTCTTTGTCATGGGTTCTATCCGTTTGGCTTTGGCCTATAACCGGCGTGCAGTCGGCCTACGAGGGCTGGAAGATGAACGGGTAGGATACGATGACGATACCGCCGCCCTTGGGCTCAGGGAACTTAAAGCGCATGAAGCGGCTGTTGATACAGCCTTCGACCGCTGAGTTGTTGAGCGTGGATGACTTCGTTGACGCCTTCGACACGGAGCCCGTCTTCGAGATGACGAACTTCACGGTCACCTTGCCGCCTAGAGTGGGGTTCTTGGGAAGCTCCCGCTGGTAGCAGTATCGAATCTGGTTCATGTGCTTCTTGATCACAGCGTCGATGAGCGACTTATCAAGGGCACCGAGGATGATGGGGTCACCACCGATACGGCCGATACCGCCTTCGCCCTTGGCGCCAAAGTTACCTCCACCGGAGCCGTAGCCGGATGCACCCGAGCCGCGTCCCTTGGTGCCCAAACCGCCGAGACCGGCGGCCGTTCCGCCACCACCGAGGCCTGAACCCCGAGCCCCCAAGCCGCCGGAGCCAATCTGCGTGCCCTTGGCGCCGATCAGGCCGCCAATCCCGCCCGCGAGGTCTGAGCTAAGGTTGGATGAACCAAACACGCCATCGAGCTCTCCACCATCCCGAAGTGCCCCGAGAACCCCAGCGTTCTCCGCGACTTCTGTGTCCAGCTTCTTCTTCTGGAGCTCGACCTTGTTGCCCTTGGCCTTCTCCATCTTCGCGTCCTTCTTACCGACCTTGCCTTCTTCCTTTTTGGCTTTCGCCCCTTCACCCGCATCGGGGTTGGCATCGGGCTTGTTCTTTTCCTTCTGAGGCTCCGGCTCGGGCTGCTCAAGGAGCATCTCCACGAATCGGTCGGGAACTTCCATGATGTCACTCTCTGAAGGAGGAGGTGAGTTCAGGAAGAGAACCAGAATCATGGCCAGCAGGAAGGTCATGAAAGACATCAGGCCAAGGAAGAGGGGATCCCGGTCTGGATTGCCCTTCGCGATCTGCGCGCCAGGAGCCACCATCTGGCTGAAGAAAATGACATTGCCGAGGTCTGCGACGACGCGTGTGTCGTCGTCCACCTGAACTTGATACGCCCCAGGACCGTTCGCTGAAGCCTTGCCCGACTCAATGAGGTCTTGGAAGGTGTGCCGTTGGTCCCCGATGTCAACGAAGCCGGACCACTTATCCGACATGTTGAAGACAAAGTGACCTCCCGCGTTCTCGAACATCACGAAGTCGTCGTGAGGAAGGTCATCGGGTGGCACGTAGAAGTCGTTTCGCCGCTCCTCCGATGCCTCCGAGAGTGTAGGAGCAAGCAACCACGCCATCTTTGCGAATGCCGGCGGGACCCAGCCCATGGGCAGGCCGATGAAGCGCCAGCGGTAGCCGGTTGACGAACCGACGGGCACACGCTCTGTGGATTTGTCGTAGTGCTTGACGTCCATCACGGCGTCGGCCCAGATTTCTGCGACCTCAAGTACCTTGGCCTTCTTACGGTCAATTCCGGCATCGCTGGTTGCGGTACCGGAGCGCATGATGAATGCCATCACATCCTCACCAGCCTCGGTGATGGATGCGTTCTCGGCCTCCTCGTCGCTCGACGCCTGCGCCGCAGCAGCGACGACAGACTCGGGCACTTGGTCCGTGTTCTCTACCTCGTCGTCAGCGGTCGCTACGGGCTGGGTGGACTCTTCAGTCGCTTCCGACAGTCCGTCTAGGGTGATGACGATGTTGATGGGCCCGATGCTGATGGCATCTCCGCTCGTGAGCGAAGTGCTTCCCGCAACGTCTTCACCATTCACTTTTGAACCCTGAGCGCTCCCGAGGTCGAGAAGTTGGACCGTACCATCCTCCTTCAGGTTCACCACTGCGTGGAGTTCTGCGAGCGCGTCATCTTCGATGCGAAGCATCGCAGCAGGTCCACGTCCGATGGTCACGCTCTCTGCAGAGATCTCCTCGCGACGGAGGAGCTGATCACCACTCGAGATCTCAAATGTCAGCCGAATGCTGCCGTTGGCTTCGTTCGCCATGATGTTTGTTCCTTAGATCGGAAGCGAGGCCTGCCGCCCCACATTGTTGATTACCAGCGAAGTTACTTGACCTCGTCGACGGACTTGTCCATCTCCTCGTCAAAGTCGGTCCGAAGCTTGATGAGCGGGTTGAAGTTCGCCCGCTTTCGGTCGAGCAATAGCGCGCCCTGAGGCTTGACGAGCTCACCGTCCACTTCGACACCCTCGAAGTCAATCTCCGTGCGTGACTTGTACACAACCTTCTGCTCGTCTTCGTCCTGCGCAAAGGCGGGGGCAGAGAGTAGAGCAGCGGCGGTAATGAGAAGTCGTTGCATGGTCATGGTTGTTCTCCGAGAGGGTTGCTGGTTCCAACGGAACAGGTCCATTGTAACCCAGCGATGGGAGGAAGGGGTTTGAAAGGCACGATTAGAGCCACCCCAGCCTGCTAAGTGTGCCTTCCCAGAGCCGATTGGACAACGCAACGAGGGCAAAGAGGCTGTCAAAACGACCATACAAATGCGTATCCATGCATGTAAGTGTCGATTTTTACGGCGTTTAGGCGAGTCTATCTGCTGCTGGTGGTGTGGCCGTTCGGGCTCATACGAAGACCGCCCACCCCCTTGACGAGGATAGGCGGTCATTTCGCTCCGAGAGGCTGTGCAGTGTTACTCCGCTGGAGCGCCTTCTGCCGGTGCCGCCTCGCCAGTCGGGGCCGCATCCTCAGCCGGGGCCGCGCCTCCCTCTGCGGGAGTCTCCCCCCCGGCTGGCGCCGCACCTTCGGCTGGCGCCGCACCTTCGGCTGGCGCCGCGCCGTCAGCGGGAGCACCTGAGGCTGCCTTGGCCGCAAACTCCTCGTCGCAGAATCCGGTGTTGCTCTGAAGCTGGGGCAGAAGGTCGTCGACGAAGGTCATGACGTCGGCGGCCATGTCAATCTCTTCAGCTTGGACAACCATCTGTGCCTGCTCGAGCACCATCTGGCCCATGTCAATGCCACCCATCTCGACCATCAACTCGCAGGTCGCGTATTTTGTGAGGAGGGCATCCAGCGTCGCGACCTTGGCCTTCAGGTTGTCGAAGGTCTCTTGCTGCCGACGCTTCCGCTCCTCGGCTTCCTTCTTCCGGCGCTCAGCCTCAGCCTTCTTCGCGTTCTCTGCATCGATGGCCTTCTGGATCTGCGCCTTTCGCTCGAAGACCTCATGATTGGGGTCAATCTGGCCCTGGAAGGCTGCGATGTAGGCGTCGAGGTACTTGTTGGCCTTCTTGAAGTTCTTTGTGTACTTCCGATGCAGGGTAGCGGCGTTGAAGTAGGCGGCCTCATTAGTGGGGTCAGCAGCGATGATTTCGTCGTACAGCTTACCCGCGCCGTCGTAGTCCTTCTTTCCTCGCATCGACACAGCGAGGCCCAGCTTGCCCGCGATGTTCCCTGGTTCCGCCGCCGCAACCGATGAGAACGACTTGAAGCCGAGCTCATAATCGCCCGAGTCTACGGCCAGGTAACCAAGGTTAAGGTTCGCTGGAACATTGGCAGGATCGAGCTTCACAGCGGTCTTGAACTCTGAAATGGCCGCCTGTTTGTCGCCCATGACGAGGTAGGTCACGCCAATGTTGTTGTAGATGCCGGAGTCACCTTTCGCGAGTGTCTTGGCCTTCTCGGCGCAGAGCTGACTCATCTCGAGCTCACCCTTCTGGAAGTAAATCCGAGACAGGTTTCGATAGGCGCCCACGTTGTTGTTGTCCGCTCTGAGGATGACGCGAATGTTATCCACCGCCTCATCGAACTGGCCGGCACCGGCGAGAGCCTCAACAAGGTTGTTCCGCACCTTGATGTCATCGGGGTTCGCATCCAGGTACTTCTTGTAGAGCTCCGCCGCTTCGCTCCCGCGGCCCAGTTCCGTGAGAACGAGGCCGAGGTTGAACAATGCGCCTGTGTAGTTGGGGTCAAGGTTCAGCGCCGTCTGATAGTGCGTCGCCGCCTTGTCCTTGAATCCCTGCTGCTCCGCAGTCCAGCCTGCATTGTACTGGACCTTCGCCTGGTTGGGGTCTGCTGTGATTGAGGCCTGGAACATCGCGTAGGCCGCGTCGAAATCGGGAGACTGTCCCTCCGGCGCTGCCTGCAGGATTCGCACACCTTCGTTGAACGTATCAACGGGATTGGTGAGATCCGGCCCTTTCTTCGGGCAGCCCATGAGGGCAGTCGAGAGGACGAGGGCCATTGAAGCATTTCTAAGCATGGTGGTCATCCTCCTACAGGTTGGTCTCGAAGGTAGAGTCGACCACGGCGTTGGATGTAAACCGTGGTGTGATCAGATCCTCGGACAGGCCTGGGTAGTCGAAAGGTCTGAGGACACCGAGTTGGCGAACAGCCAGTGCGGTGTTTTCGTTGTAGAGGTTGAGCTCGTAGGACTTGTTCAGTGCCTGCGAGTAAGCTTGAACGGCCTTCTCCTCATTGGGATAGGCCTTGTCTTCGAGGCCCATCTTGTAGAGTTCGGCCTGGTCTGCCGTCAGCTTGGGGGGCACGTAGGCTGTCCGGAGCGTATCTGCGAGGTTCTCGTAGAGCCCTGCGAGGTCCACAAGGGCGGCAAGACCATATTCACCCGCACCGAGCTTGATGATGTCGAGGTATGCCTGCTCGATCTCCTGGACTGCCTTCGCCTTGCTGACCAGCTGATTCTTGAGGATTTCGCCTTCCTGCTTGTCGCTCACCTGACGGTCGGGGCCGCTGATTCGCAGGGCCAAGGCGGCATCCAGCTTGGGCTTGGCCAGCTTCATCATGACCTGCGCGGCAAACTCGGTTGCCTGGCCCATCTCCGCCCCGGATGCCTTCGCTTTCTCGTAGTCAGCGATCAGGCCCTTCCAGTGTGTGGTTGCCGACCGACCCTGTTTCTCGAGCGCGAGCCCGTACTGAAGCTTCGCGAAGAAGATCTGCTCAGTGGTCTTACCCTCCGCACTGGCCGCGTAGGCCTGGTAGAGCTTCGCCGCTTCCGGCCACTTCTCGTGCTTCTCCAAGATCTTGCCGATGGTCAGCTTGACGTCAGCGATACGAGAGTCATCGGGGTAGGTCTTGATGAACTGCTCGTAGTTCTTGATGGCCTCAGTCGAGTTGCCCATGGCCTTCTGAAATAGGGCCGCAGAGTAGATGGCTTCCTTTGAGCCCTCGTGCTCTTTATCGAGCGCGAAGAGTTTCTCGTAGTACATCGCAGCGCTCGCAAAGTCGGCGATGTTCTCGTAGTCGAAGCCCAGGTTGGCGATGGTGTCGTTGAAGTACTTCGACTTCGGGAACTTCTCCACCAGAATGAGCCGCGTCTCCATTGCCTTCTGTGGCATCTTTTGCTGGTGGTAGTACACGGCCGCGTTGTTCAGCGCGGTGTCAGCCACCTCGGAGTTGGGGAACTCTGCATAGAAAGCCATGAAGCTGTTTGCCGCCGAGATGGGGTCCTTGTTCTTCTCGAGGTTGACCTCGATGAGCTTGAACGAGGCCCGCTCGTAGACGTTGTAAACGGACTTCTTGAACTTGCTGCTACCCAAACCGTCCTGGTCGTAGAACGCCTTTGCAACCTCCTTGAGGTTCTTCCAGTCTTCGACGAGGTTGAACGAGTCGAGGATCAGGTCCGCAGCCTGCTCAGCTTCCTTGGACCGCGGGTTCATCGCGATAACCTGCCGGAACCGGTCGGAAGCCTCCTTGAACTGGTTCTTGTGGTAGAGCAGGTAGGCCGACTTGTAGATAATGTTGCGGGTGTTCTTGTCGTCCGGGAAGATCTTCGCCCACTGATCACACGCCGCGAGGAGCTTCGCCTCCCAGTCGACCAGGTCCATCCGCTGGGTCTTTGTCGCTGGCTTCGGGATCCGGCCTGCCTTTTTCTCGGTCTCGATCATCTTGTCCGCAGCGAAAATTGCGGATTCAGCGCAGAATCGAGAGCGCTTACCCTTGGGGTCGATTGAGACGACCTTCATGTACTGGTCATAGGCCTGGTCGTACTTCTTGAGCTTGTAGAGAAGCTCACCATAGGCGTAGCGAATCTCGTAGCTGTACTTTGAGGTCGGGAACTCTGCGAGGTACACAGAGTAGGCCTTCTCGGCCATCTCGTATGCCTCGCGCGCATTGCGGCCGGCGCCAAGCTTCTTGGCCTCGTTGTGGTAGTTGATGGCCACAGTACGCAGGTTCTTCTCGATGTAGTTGGTGGCCTCGTTGAGAGCGTCCTGATCGGCCGAGTTGGCTCGGGCCCAAGCGGAGTTCTTGCCGTACGTGTCAAGCAGCCGCTTGATTTCGTTGAGCGTGTCCTGCTTCCGACCGATCTTCTGGTAGGCCAGAATGATCTCGTTTTGATAGTCGGGAGCCTTGGGGCTCTGGGGGTCTTCCGCAATCAGGCGGCGATAGGTCTGGATGCACTGCTCGAACTTGCCCTGCTCGAAGTACGTGTTGGCAAGGCGTGAGAGCATGCTCCGAATGAGGTCCTTCTTGCCAAGCTTGGTGAAGTACCCGTACGCTTCGTCCATCTCGCCGGCATCGGCGAAGAAACGAACGAGGTCCTTCAGCGCTTCCTCTTGGAGGGTCAGCTGTGACTTGCTGGGACCGCCTTCTTGAGACGCCATGGAGAACGCAACGACAGACTTCATCGTGTCGATCGATTTGCCGTACTCGCCGACGTTGTAGTAGCACCATGCCAGCTTGTAGAGCGCGAAGGCATACTTTGGCGAGTTCTTGTACTTGGCAGCCTTTTGGTAAGCCAAGAGGGCCTTGTAGGCGTTGTTGTTGTCGAAGTAATACTCGCCAATCATGACGTAAGAGTCCGGGGTGAACCG
>CAZKOI010000180.1:0-7344 GCA_964554315.1 uncultured Enterobacterales bacterium
CACAGAAAGACGTATGCCGCCGATTATTTGAATCAAAGGGAGAGATGCGAACCAAGCGATGAACGCCGATCTCAGCTCTGAGATACCCGTAGGCGTATTGACCCGCCACCTCAATGGTGCAGCTCTTGATGCCGGCTTCCTCAGCATGGGCTTCGTCGACCAGCTTGGCCTTGAAGCCCATCTCCGCGGCCCAGTGGAGGTACATGCGCTTGAGCATCTCGGCCCAGTCCGATGCATCGGTGCCGCCGGCGCCCGAATTGATCTCAATAATCGCATCGGACTCATCGGCCTCTCCCGAGAGCATCTGCTGAAGCTCAAACTGGCGCACGCTTCCCTCAAGGGCTCGGAGCATCGCCTCTCCCTCCGCCATGCTCTCCTCATCCTCCATCTCCTTGGCGAGCTCGAGCATGGTCTCGGCATCCTCAAAGGACGAGCACAGGTTCGCGAACGCCTGAAGCAGGCGCTCAAGCTTCGCCTTTTCCTTTAGGACCACGGCGGACTCGGAGTTGTTGCTCCAGAAGGCTGGGTCCGACGTCTGCTCTTCGAGCCGGACGACTCGCCGCCTCAGGCCTTCGACGTCAAAGGTGCCCCCGGAGCGTCGATATGCGACCGCTCAGAGACTTAAAGAGCTCGTGGGTTTCGTGATTCATGCGTCACCTTGCCGACCAATGAGTCCGGAGCTTGTAGGCCACTCCGGCTCCGCGGGCAAGGCCTCGAGGAGTTGTTCCTCCGCTGCGGCCATCTGTGCTCTTTCGTCAGGCTCGATGTGGTCGTATCCGAGCAGGTGCAGGAGTCCGTGCGCGAGCAAGACCCGAACCTCGGCCGCCAGGGGATGACCCAGCGCTGCAGCCTGACGTTCCGCCGTCTCAAGGCTGATGACGAGGTCACCGAGCACCGGAATCATGCCCGGGAAGGCCTCTCCCTCCGATTGAGCAAAGCTGAGCACATCGGTGGGGGAGTCCTTGTCGCGGTAGTCCCGGTTGAGCGTGTGAATATGGCGATCGTCCGTCAGTAGGATCGAGAGCTCATGTTCGCTGAACCCGAGCACCTGAAGGGCCGCCTCCGCGAGTGACTCCACCTCCCCAGCGGCGCTCAGCCAACGCTCCGCAGACGCTGCGACGCTCACGTCTACGGCCATCACGCCTCCGGTGTCGGAGAGAGGGGAATTTCACTGTCCTCTGAGCCTGCACCTGCGCTCTCCAGGGTGATGATCGCAGCGCTCGAGACCGTGTCACTCTTCGGCGGCATCACCGGCATACCCGGATACTCGATGCGATGGTGATAGATGCCGAGCAGTGTCTCGGTGAAGGTGTCGATGACCGTGTAGAGCTCACTGATCGTGATGGGACACTTCACCAGCTGGCTGTCGGTCACGGCCCCGTTGACGAGCTTCTCGATCATCGCCCGAATGTTCTCCCTGCTGGGGTCTTTCAGGGTTCGGCATGCCGCCTCAACCCGATCCGCCAAGAAGATGATTCCCGCCTCCCGCGTTGACGGGAGCTCACCCGGGTAGCGAAAGTCGTTCGGGTCGACCGTCATATCATCGCCCGCCTCCTCCACTGCCTTGGCATAGAAGTACTGAATGATGCCCGTGCCGTGGTGCATCATGATGCCATCGACGATGGGCTTCGGGAGCTTGTACTGTTCCGCCAGTGCTTGGCCATCGAGCACATGGTTGATGATGATTCGGGCAGACTGGTGAGGCGCGAGTCGATCGTGGGGATTCGGCGCATCCCGAAGGTTCTCTATGAAGTAGCTGGGCTTGACCGCCTTGCCGATGTCGTGGAAGTAACAACTGACCCGCGTCATGAGGGCGTTGCAGCCGATGGACTCTGCCCCGGCCTCCGCGAGCGATCCGACGATGACCGAGTGGTGGTAAGAGCCGGGAGCACGCAGCATGAGCTGTCGCAAGAGGGGGTGGTTGAGGTTGGCCAATTCAAGCAGCTTGTAGTCCGTCACGAACCCAAAGAGCTCAAACATCGGGACCATGCCGAGCACCAAGATGGCCGACAGGTTGCCGGCCAAGAAGGCCAGACCCATGTCCCACATGGGCTGGGCTGCGCTCGTGTACCCCACCTTCCCAAGCTGAACCTGAAGGAGGCTGATCAGCAGCGCCACCGCGGCGTTGACAAGGCCCGTCAGCAGACCCGCCCGGAGCACATTCACCCGCTCCTTGGTGTGCGAGATGCCCCCAGCAGCGACGAGCCCCGAGCTCAAGAAGAAGATGGTGTACATGGCGCTGACGTCCATCATCAAGCCCATCATCAGGCTCGTCGCCGCCACCCAGACCAGGGCTGTCTCAGAGTTAACCAAGATTCGAACCAGCATCGCGCCACCCGCGACGGGTGCGAGGTACCACAAGCTCTGACTCGGCATGCCGGCACCAATGACCGCAGACATGGGCTCCGACATCTCCATCACCAAGCGCCCTAGGCCGAGCACCAAGAGCGCGAGGAAGGCGGACGCCTCGACATCCCTCGGACGGATGGAGAACTTCTTGATGAAGCCGGCACCGAAGGCGTAGAGCGCGAAGAAGATCATCGCTGCGAACACGCTCAGCGCCGCGAACAGCGAGACCGATCCGTAGCTTCCTCGTGCATCGGTCATGGCAGACAAGGTCTGAAACTGCGCATCCGACACCACCTCACCCTCTCGGACGATGGTGGTTCCTCTCTGCACCTGAATCACCACGTCCGGTACGTCATCTCTCGCCGCTCGTCGCCGGTCTTCTGTCAGAAGCTGGTTGTAGGAGAAGTTGGTTCTGACCGCTGCCTGTGCGAGCGCAACCGCCGCCATGCGGGCGTCGACCGTCATGTCCGTTGGGGCCATATCAAAGGCCGCCATCTTGATGGCACGGCGAGACTCCTCCGGCGTCACGATCTTCGAGAAGCCCTCCAGCGTCACCTCATCTCGGGCCTCCTGAAGGATGCGGATGACTCGAATGGGCTGCTCCTCACTGGGCAAAAGCGAACGCTCCGCTATCGTGTAACGGCCTAGCTCAGTTCCAATGAGGGCCTTGGTGAACCCCTCGATCTCCGCGGAGTAACGCTGTTCCTCCAGTCGCTCGACCGACTCCGGCTCGAGCGAGAGGTCGAGCATCTTCAGGAAGTCTCGTCGAATGGCCGCCAACTCCTCGGGTGCGGCGTCACCCGATGACGCAGCGAGGCGGGTCCTCGCCATCTCGAACGAGCCTTCCAGTCTGGCGCGTGTCCTCGGCAGCTGCGTCGAGTCAAAGTCAAAGACCGGCCTCACCCGAGACGCAGCGGCCCGCTTTCGCTCCAGCGTGGCCTCACGGTCGACGAAGGGAAAGTTAGCCGTGGCCCGGATGGAGCGCTCTGCAACCGCCCCCACCTTCAGGTTGGTGTCCGGCTCACCCTGGTACTCTCCGACCAGCGCGCCAGAGCCCAGCGCCAGCACAAGGAGCGCGAAGAGTCGCCGGGTGAGGTCCGAACGGAGCACACCCGCAATTCGTGTCTTGGGCAAACCGATGCTCAACTACTCGCCCTCCGCCTTGGCGTAGGCCTCGATGATACGCGCTACGAGCGGGTGCCGCACCACATCAACGGCGGAGAACCGGGTCATCTCGATGCCTTCCACCCCGGCCAAGACCTCGACCGCGTTCACAAGGCCGCTCGTCGCCCCACGGGGAAGGTCGATCTGCGACGGGTCACCGGTCACCACCGCACGGGATGACATGCCGAGGCGCGTCAGAAACATCTTCATCTGTTCGGCCGTGGTGTTCTGGGCCTCATCCAGGATGACGAAGGCGTCGGCCAGCGTTCGACCCCTCATGAACGCGATGGGGGCCACCTCGATGATGCCCTTGTCGAGCAGGCGGCTGGCCCGCTCGCCTTCGACGAGGTCAAACAATGCGTCGTACATCGGGCGGAGGTAGGGGTCGACCTTCTCAACCATATCTCCCGGCAAGAAGCCGAGCTTTTCTCCCGCCTCGACGGCCGGCCTCGATATGATGATTCGCTTGACTTCATCTCGAAACAACGCTCCGAGCGCCATGGCCATCGCCAGATAGGTCTTCCCCGTGCCTGCAGGGCCGATCCCGAACACCAGATCATTCTGGCGGATCGCGTTGACATACATCCGCTGAGTGAGCGTCCGCGGATGGACCCGCTTCTTTCCTACGCCCACATGGATGGTCTCGCCGAACAGCGCCGCGAGGTCCGTATGAGGCTCAACCGCCAGCAGACGAGCGGCCTGATCGACATCGCGTCCTCGCAGCTCGTACCCCGTCGACGCGATGGCATCGAGCTGCTCCAGGAGAACACAGGCCCGCTGCACCGCAGCCCTCTCACCGAGAATTATCACCTCTTGACCACGCTGCCCCACCTCCACGTCATAGGCCTGCCCCACAATCTTGAGGTTCTTGCCCAGCTCGCCGACGACCTCCCGGAGTGTCTCTGCAGAACCAAACGCCAGGGTCACCCGCCGTTGCTCGACGCTGTCACCTTCCGATTCGTCCGACACGCGCTGCACTCGGTCGAACTTTCCGCTGCCTGATTCGTCGCCCTCGATTTGCCACCTCTCAAGGTCTCCCTAGTCTAACCCGTCCCACACGATTCTAAGAAATGCTTGTCGCTGGAGCGCTCGAACCCAGAGCGTGCCTATTCCCAGCGTGAACGCAACAGGATAAGGCGCCGACACCTTGGCTGGAGGGTGTCATGCTGGTCGGTGTTCCTAAAGAAATCAAGCCTCAAGAGAACCGCGTCGGGCTCATCCCGGCCGGTGTACGGCAGCTCGTGTCGAACGGCCATCGTGTGTTGGTTGAGCAGAGCGCAGGGTCCGGCTCAGGCATTCCAGATGACGAGTACATCGCGGCCGGGGCTGAGATGGTCCCGACAGCCGAAGAGGTCTGGTCGCGCGCGGAGATGATCTGGAAGGTGAAAGAGCCGATCGCGCCCGAGTATTCTCGTCTGCGAGACGGTCAGATTCTCTACACATACCTCCACCTTGCGCCCGACCGGCCCCAGACCGACGCGCTGCTTAACAGCGGCGTCGTGGGGATCGCCTATGAGACGGTGCAAGACCCGGATGGCTCACTTCCTCTCCTCACACCGATGTCAGAGGTCGCCGGACGCCTCAGCATTCAAGCCGGCGCACGCTGCCTTGAGCGTGTAAGCGGTGGGCGCGGCGTCCTCCTCGGCGGCGTCCCAGGCGTGGCACCTGGAAACGTGGTGGTCATCGGCGGGGGTATTGTTGGCCTGAACGCCGTCCGCATGGCGATGGGGATGGGCGCAGACGTCACTGTCCTCGACATCTCTCTCGATCGCCTGCGCTGGTTCGACAACACCTTTGAGGGTCGCGTCAAGACCCTGTACAGCTCGGCTCACAACCTTGAGGCCGCGCTCGGAACCGCAGATCTCGTGGTCGGCGCGGTGTTGGTCGCAGGCGCAAAGGCGCCCCACTTGGTGACACGCGCTCACCTCTCGCTGATGCAGCCAGGTGCTGCCATCGTCGACGTCGCGGTGGACCAAGGCGGATGCGTCGAGACGACCCACCCCACGACCCATGCCGACCCGATCTACATGGTCGACGGCATCGTTCACTACGCGGTTGCCAACATGCCGGGTGCCGTCGCTCGGACATCCACCTTCGCACTCAACAACGCCACCATGCGCCAAGGTGTAATGATTGCCAACAGGGGCTGGAGGGACGCCGTCGCAGCGGACCCGACCCTGCGGCCTGGCGTCAACGTGGCGAACGGCCGGATCACCTACGAAGCCGTTGCTCGAGCCCACGGCCTGGACTACCACCCCCTGAGCTAGCGACTGACGCCTTCACGGCTCATCGGTGCCCCCGTCGGCCTACTTGCGGTACTTCGCCTTGAACATCTTCAGGGCCGTACCAAACACAACGGAGGGCACGTTGCGGTTGTTCGCCAGTTGCTGAAGGTCTCTCTTCTGAAGCCCCTGCATCAGCCGGAGAGCCACCGGAGTCGGCGTCTTCGGGTTGTTCACCAGCGCTACCTGGACTGGGTACTTCCGGGTGAACTCTTTGTTGTCGGCGATGAGCCGCACGACCTCGTCGTGGAGGTTCTTGTTGCCTGCAAAGCTCGCAACCTCGTTCGGCGTCAAGCGACCCGACTTGACGACGGCCGCGGCGACGATCTTGTTGGGGTCCCGAATCAGGATCTTACGTGACTCTTGGTTCCCCATGTACGCGAGCTTGATCTTCTTACCGACCGACATGTCACGGAGTTTCTGCTCAAGGCTCTGCCGAACCTGCTCTTCATTCCCTGCTGGCTTGGCCTCTCCTTCCTCCGGCTCGTGGGTCAGGTCCCATGAGAACTGATCGATGTCATCCTCGAAGTCGAATTTGAAGGCACCAAACCGACCCGCATCGGTCTCCACCTTCCCGAGGTCGAACATGTCCAAGTCAGGCACGGCATCCGCCTGCACGACGGCAACAGGTGGGGGCTGGACCTCGGGTGCCGATTCCGGCTCAGGAGCCGGCGGAGTGGCCTCCTCTCCTTGTGCCATGGGGTCATCATCAAACAGGTCGTCGAGCGCATTCTTCTTGGGTGCAGGTCGGGCCCGTGCCGCCGTCTCAACAGGCTCAACCTTTGCAAAAGGCCGCTGGTCGGGGACCTCGGGGAGACTGTTGTGAAGGCGTAGGAAGGACTCCGCGTTCGCGAGCTCTTCGTCAGAGCAGAGAGGGTTTCCATGGAGCGAAACAAACACCGTGGGCGTCATCAACAGGCGTTCTTGGTTTCGAACTAAGATCTCACACAGGCCAGCATCCGCTCGTGCCGCAACAAGCTCTGCGGCGCGATCGGGTGTGTTTCTGATCTGAATCAATCGCTCATCGAGCTCTCGATCGGGCTTGAACTGAGCGATGAACTCGAGGACCTTCGGGAACGTGCTCTGGGACAAACCGCTGATGACCTGCTGCACCGGCATCTGTCGTAGGGTGGCGCGAGCGGCCTTCGCGACCGCCCGATCTTTGTCCACCGCCAGCACATACAGCAGCGCCAGTTGGACGTCTGCCGTGCAGGGAATGAGGCCCTTGGCAACCGCCACCTTGGCCGAACGTGGCGCCTCCGGACCAACCGATTTTCGAAAGGGTGCCGGAATACCGAGCCGCTGGAAGGGAATGCCCATGGCGAGATGCTACCGCTGTTTTAGTGCCGGTGGGTCAACTAAGGTTGCTGTCGCTTACTTGTTGCGGTCCCACAGGATCCGGAGACCCTTGAGCGTGAGGTGCTCGTCGTGGTCATCAATCTCGTCGCAGGCTCCCCCAATGAGCCTCGCGAGCCCACCCGTGGCGACACACCTCGGCCGGTCTTCAAACTCTTGCTTGCAGCGTCGAGCAAGCTCATTGACCAATCCG
>CAZKOI010000181.1:0-3813 GCA_964554315.1 uncultured Enterobacterales bacterium
TTGGGATTTTCCTGGCTGATCTGCTGCTGATTGGTGATCCCGCTGACAGCCGTCAGGTCGAAGTCGCCAGATCGAAACACACCCTTCGCTCCACGGATCGAGGTGTCGACATCAATGTCTGTGTTCTTCACGATGTTCAGAGCAAGCCCCCGCCCAAAGCTCGCGTATGCATCGCCCACCGTCAGCTCAACCGTGTCCCACCGCTTCGACACGAACATCTTCTCAATCAAGAAGTAGGCGTCGTCAAAAGGGCTCTGCACCTGCGGGTCATACAGCGGATTGGTCGCTTGCTCGTGGCCGTCGAGGACGTAGCGGTTCGAGAAAAGCGCGACCTCATCGAACTGCAGCCCGATGCTGATGTCCTCTTTCGCCACAACGAGATTGAAGCGCCCCACCTGCTCGAAGTAGTCGTGCACCGCCATGCTCGGCATCAACTCAAACGGTCCGCCCGATACCCTTCGGCCAGGGTCGTCGAGTGGCGTCTTGTGATAGCGAAACTCAGAGTCCACCGTGAGCTGGACGGAAGCATTCGCCAGCGGACCCGTCCCCCACAACTCCAGCGCTTGGGCGGGCGCCGATGTCAGCAACGCCAGTGCAACCAGGCTGCTGCGCATTAGCTGCCCGAGCCCAAGAGGGCCTCAACTTCGTGCCTCAACTCAACTTCATCCCCCGGGTTGTATCCCTGGAAAACCTTGTGGATGTTGCCGCTTCGGTCAATGAGCACGTTGTATGGAAGCGTCTTGGCCGGGTTGTACTGAGAGACCACCTTGGTCTCTTTGTCCAGCAACACTGTGAAGCCATATCCGCCGCGCTTTATCAACGGCTTCACTTTGCTCGCCGCCCGCGCGTCATCGGTGCTGATCGAGATCACCTCAAAACCCTTGGACTCCAGGTCGCGATCCATCTTGTCGAGGTGGGGCATCTCAAGCTTGCATGGTCCGCACCAAGTCGCCCAAAAGTTAACGAGCACCACCTTTCCCTTGAAGCTCGAAAGTGCAACTTCTTGGCCGTTGATGTCGCGAAGCGAGAACTCGGGGGCAGGCTCACCCGCGTGGGCTTGGCCCGCCGTCAGCAGCGTGCCTGCTACCGCTAAGGCAGCCACTGCCTTCGAGAAGAATGTCATGAAGAACCTCCGTGTTTGAGAGAGGATACCCGATTGACGGCTGTACGAGCCAGCGAACCTTGATACGGACGCTACTATGCCAAAGCGAATTCTCATCGTCGACGACGAGCCCAGCATTCGAATGGTGCTCCGCGCGCACCTCAATCGCAGCGGATACGACGTCACCGCGACCGAGAACGGTGCGGAAGCCATCGCGATGCTCCGAAACGAGGACTACCACCTCGTGGTATCCGACCTCAAGATGCCCGTCGTCGGGGGCATGGAACTGCTGAAACACTGCAATGAACACTACCCGGGGCTCCCGGTGATCCTGATTACCGCACACGGGACCGTCGACTCCGCGGTTGAAGCCATCAAGCGTGGTGCGCAGGACTACGTGACCAAACCGTTCGACTCGGACGAGTTGATGCCCATCATCGAGAAGGCATTGCGAACCGAAGAGAAGGAGCGGGAGAGCCTCCACGAGGACAGCGAAGGGCGCTTCAAGATCATCGGCCAGACCGCCCGAATGCAGAAGATCTACGCCCTTATCTCCAAAGTTGCCCGCTCTCCCACCACTGCGTTGATCACCGGCGAGAGCGGAACGGGAAAGGAGCTTGTGGCCAGGGCGCTCCACGACCACTCAGAGCGCGCAGGTGCACCGTTCATCCAAGTCAACTGTGGCGCGATTCCGGAATCGCTGTTTGAGTCGGAGCTCTTTGGACATGAGAGGGGCGCCTTCACGGGTGCCGTGGCGGCGAAGCCCGGAAAGTTCGAGCTCGCGGACGGTGGGACGCTCTTCCTCGACGAGGTCGGCGAGCTGCCCAAGGACATGCAGGTGAAGCTCCTGCGTGTCCTCCAGGACGGCCAGTTCGAGCGCGTCGGGGGAGTACGGTGCGTCAATGTCGACGTCAGACTCGTGGCGGCCACCAACCGTGTCCTAGAGACTGAGGTAAAGGAAGGGCGTTTCCGAGAAGACCTGTTCTATCGCCTCAACGTGATTCCAATCACCTTGCCGCCGCTGAGGGAACGATCGGACGACATCCCTCTGCTCGCCGATCACTTCATTTCCAAGTTCAACAAGCGCTTGAATACCCAAGTGTCTGGCATCAGCCCCGATGCTCTCGCGGCCCTCCTCGCCCACTCCTGGCCTGGAAACATTCGAGAGCTGGAAAATCTGATCGAGCGAAGCGTACTCCTCACGGAGAACACGACTCTGACCATGGCCGATCTTCCTGGCCTTACACCTCCTAATCTTGAGGCAGTGGCACCCCCCCCCGACACCGATGCGATGGGCCTTAAGGAGTACGTCAGGGTGTACACGACCAAGCTGGAGAGGGCAAGAATCCAGCGAGTGCTCGAGGAGGAAGACAGCAATGTCACTCGCGCATCGAAAAAGTTGGGTATCTCGCGAAAGAGTCTTCAGATGAAGATGAAGGACTACGGCCTGAGAGATGCCGACCGCGGTGACGATCCCGATGTTGAAGACGACCTCGAGCAGGGTTGACCAAGGCACCAACCAGGCGTACGCTTCCTTCGTTCAGAGGTTTCGATGTTCAGTGCAGTCTTGTTCGCGACTTCAGCCAGCGCTGTCTGGGCTGCTGAGGTCACCGACCTACCACCGCAATGGCGAGGTGATGTGGGTGTCAGCTACGAGGCCATGGTCATCCCTGAGAGCCTACGAGAAGGCAGCGACATTGTCGGAGCGCGTCGATCCGTCGACCACACCCTCAACTACTCCGGTGTGATTGGCTGGACAGACTACCTCGCATCCTCACTGACGCTTCCCCACCAAGTATCGAGCAAGCTCGCGTTTACCGACATGAATCGGATGGTCTACGACCCAATCCTCGAGACGGGCACCATGGTGGGAACTGGAGAGGGCCGCGATCGAACCATTGAGGGCTCCGGCGTCGGTGGATTGTGGGTACGACTCTTGGGCACGCCAATGTCCGAGTCCGTGTTCTCCGAACGAGGCGACCAAATCTCGTGGTTGATGAGTATTGGCTACCAGTTCAAGAACACCACGTCCTTCTGGAACAACCCTGCGTCCGCGGCAGCGGGACCTGCCTCGCCAGCCTTCGAGTTCACCTCGTTTTGGTCGACGCGCAACAATCGCACGGAGCCCTATCTGGGTGTTGTCTGGACACATCGATTTCCGACGAGTGTCGAAAGTAGCCAGGGGACCATCGCGGTGAAGGACCCCTCCACGCTGGATCTTAAGGTTGGCATTGAGATTCTGCTGGTCGAAGACGAGACGTTCGCCGAAGGGCTCGGAACGGAGCTTGCGCTCGACCTTCACGCCACGTTTGGACATCAAGACTGGGGCGATGGTGTGAGCGGGCTCGAACTCGCTAACGCCCTGCCCATTACCCGAGGCCGACCCGCCAGTCAGGGCGAGACCAACAATGTCTGGGTCGGTGCTGACCTTCGCTGGCGAATCGCTCGGTATGTGGACTGGACGGTCAGCCACAGCTGGGGCAAGTCGTTTGGGCACACGCTCGAGCACCCCTATGCTGTGGCTTCCGACCCCGACGGGAAGCTCGGTTGGAGCATTGGGTCAGGTCTAACATTCCGCATGAGAGACCCCTTGTTTGATCAGAAGCCGCGTCAGTGAGACCGGACTTTCTCTAGCTCTACCAAGGCCGCATAGGCTTCAGAGGTCTTACAACCCCATCGCTCGGACAGGGCGCCAGCGATCGACTTCAAGC
>CAZKOI010000181.1:3823-7342 GCA_964554315.1 uncultured Enterobacterales bacterium
CTCGGCACCGCTATTGCAGAAGAAGACTTTGCCGTTACCTCCCGCTTTTGCATTGCAACCGGCTCCCCGGGACCGAGGACCAACACCACTTCTCCGCGCCGGGGCTCCGTGGAGAGCGTCCCAACCGGTCCCCGAGAAATCTCCTCGAATTTCTTGGTCAATTCCCTGCAGACAACAGCCTCTCGATCAGGCATCAAGTCCGCAATGGCCGCGATGACCTCCCCCACACGGCGTCCCGACTCCAAGAACACCAGGATTCCTTCGAGCCCACTCGCGGACGACAGTGCCTTCCGCATCGCACCGGTCTTGCGTGGGAGAAAGCCCAAGAAATGAAACGGCGTCGCCGGAAAGCCAGCTGCTGAAATGGCCGCCGTCACCGAAGAAGGACCCGACACCACGTGCACCTCGCAGCCAGCTCGGTGGGCGGCCTCAACGATCAAGCCGCCGGGATCCGAAAGGCCAGGTGCTCCTGCATCACTCACAACGGCCACCGTGTGGCCGTCCTGCAGGAGCCTCACGACCTCCGCTACACGCCGTGTTTCATTCTGTGCATTGCAACTGACGAGCTTTGGCGCGGAGAGTCCGAGCGCTGTGAACAGGCCACGGGTGTGGCGCGTGTCCTCACAGAGCACGAGGTCCGCATTGGCCAGCACGGCAGACATGCGTGGCGATGCCTCATCTAGGTTCCCGATCGGAGTAGCAACGACAAACAGGGGCACAGCGTCACCTCATTCGACATCAAAAGCGTCATCGAGCCAAGTGATGCCGGATGGCTCAACGAGCGCGATCAAAAAGGCGAGCTCCGCAAACTCCTCGTCGTGTGACAAGAGCCACGCTCTGGCCGCACGTACGAGATGGGCCCGCTTTACGGCACCAACGCACTCGAGACCAACGGGGTCACCTTCTGCGCGGGCCTTGACCTCCACGAAGCGAAGACACCGGTCGCGAACGACCACCAAGTCCAGCTCGCTTCCGCCTCCTCTCCAATTGCGGCAAAGCACGGTCCAGCCCTCGGCGACCAAGGCCTCGGCTACCCGTGCTTCTCCTTTGGCGCCAGTCTCCAGCGCTTCTAGGCGAGCCTTCACCCGAGCTACTGGCGGATCTCCGCGAGGCGGGCACGCTTACCGGTCCGCTCGCGAAGGAAGTACAGCTTCGCGCGACGCACTCGGTGCTTGCTCTTGATCTCGACCTTCGCGATGTTCGGGCTGTAGACAGGAAACACCCTCTCGACGCCGATACCGAAGCTCATCTTGCGGACAGTGAACGTCTCAGCCGGCCCCGTGTGCTTCTTTGCGATGCAGGTCCCTTCGAACACCTGGATACGTGACTTACCGCCCTCTTGAATGCGAACGTGAACGCGGACGGTGTCGCCGATGTTCACAATGCGCCCCTCGAGGCCTGCGGTGATTTCGTTGTTGATCTCGTTCATGGTGGGCATGGTCCCATCCTCTCAAATCGTGTTGTGGTGCTGCCTGATGAAGCGGGCTTCACGTTCGGCTGCCCCAAAGCCGTTCCGGTCTATCGCCTTGATGGCCCAACGTCAAGGGACCCGTCGAGCCGGGGATCCCTTCACTTCGGCTCGTCGTCCGGACCGATCAGATCGGGGCGCTCCTCTTGGGTGAGAGCCCGCGCCTGATCCGCACGCCAAGCCGCGATGCGGGCATGATGTCCGCTCAACAGGACCTCGGGAACCGCCCAGTCGCGGTAGACGCGAGGACGGGTGTACTGAGGCGCCTCAAGCAGGCCTCCGGAGAAGGACTCATGTTGAGCACTCGCCTCATTCCCGAGGACCCCTGGAAGGAGCCGTGCGATCGCATCAATGATGACCATCGCCGGGAGCTCACCACCGGTAAGGACGAAGTCACCCAGTGAGATGACTTCATCCACTAAGTGCTCTCTGACTCTCGCGTCGATGCCCTCATAGTGCCCACAGACAAAGACCAGCTGTTGTTCCTCGGAGAGCCGCTGGGCATCCTCTTGCTTAAAGGGCCGGCCTGTCGGATCCATCAGGAGGACCCGCGCGCGCTCCGTGCTTACAGCCTGAATCGCGCGATCGACAACATCGACGCGCATGACCATCCCAGCACCGCCCCCAAACGGAGTGTCGTCTGCCTGCTTGTGCTTGCCGTCTGCCCACTGCCGCAGGTCGTGAATTCGGACACCAATGTGTCCCTCTCTCTGCGCCCGACCAAGGATGCTGGTCTCGAGCGGTGACTCGCACATCGCTGGGTGCAGGGTCAAGACATCGAACTGCATGGTCAAGCTTCGAGCTCCTCTATGGGACCTGCGATGACAATTCCGACGCTCAGGTCGACGGACACCACGACGTCCTTGATCGCCGGAAACATTTGCTCGCCTTCAGGTCCTCTCACGACCCAACAGTCGATGACGGGCCCCTCCATGATCTCGACCAGCTTCCCGACGACTTCTCCGGCCGCAGTCGACACTGTCAACCCGATGAGGTCTCGTTGGTAGTACTCGTCCTCCTCTGTTGCAGGAAGATTGGCTTCGGCGATGACGATTTCCCAGTCCAAGAAGCGGCGCGCCTGTTCGGGACTCGCCACGCCATCAATCCGGCCGATGACGCGCTTGCCCGCGCCCGACCGCGACACCAGCCGACGACTCTGACGCTCACCGTTTGGGCCCACCAGCGTCACAACAGTCCCCTGCCCCGCCAGCAAACTGCTCTCTCTGTTGTGGAGAAACAGCCGAACCTCACCCACCACGCCGAAGACGCCAGACACCCGTCCGAGGCGAACCTCGTCAGGCCGAATGGCGTCCTCTTGCTTCGGGGACTTGGGCCCCATCGAGCCTATTCCTCGGCGCCGCTTGGCTCACCCATGAGCTCGATTACACCGCGACGCTTACCGCTGGAGGCCGCCAAAATCTGGCGCATCGCCGCAATGAGCGGCGCGTCACCGTCGGTCAGGAGCAGCCGGTCCGTGTCGTCAACCTCCAGCTCATAGAGAACCGAAGCGTCCCCCTCCGTGACCTGCAGTTGGACGGCAGAAGGGTTCTTGACAACCGACCGGACCATGAAATCGACGAGCGCTTCCACGATCAGCCCTCGGCGCCAGTTCGTGCCTTCTCGATCAGCTGGGCCGCTGTCTCACTCGGAGAGGCACCGACGCCCATCCAGCAATCCACTCGCTCGAGGTCCAAGACGAGCTCCATCGGCTCTGCCATTGGGTCGTAATGCCCAAGACGCTCAATGTAGCGACCGTCGCGGCGAGCGCGACTGTCTGCAGCGACAATACGGTAGAACGGACGCTTCTTGCGACCGTGACGTGCCAATCGGATGCGAACTGCCATGTTTTCTCCAAACCTTTTAGGCTGCACCAAGGACCGGGCCTCAATGCGGACCGGCCCTATTTACCTGTCTGAGCCACCACGTCAAGCGTTCAAACCGTAATCTATTGCGATCGAGTCGAGAACAAGCATGCTCGACGAATGGAAATCCTTCGAGATGGCTCGCTCCTACAGCGGAATGTTGCCGTGCTTCTTCGGAGGATTAGCAGC
>CAZKOI010000182.1:0-7285 GCA_964554315.1 uncultured Enterobacterales bacterium
CGTGAGTATGGTCTACCGGCCGTCGTCAATGTGGAGGGTGCGACACAGCGCCTCAGAGATGGTCAAGAGGTCACCATCGATGGCCGCCATGGTGTGGTCTGGGACAAATGAGGCGGTCGATTTGCCGCTTGAACTCGATCCTGTCCACGATGTCGGTGAGGTAGTCCATCCGCTCGGAGTCCCATACCAGCAGCGGCGATTGGTTGTAGCGACCAATCCACTCTTCATAGAGGGTGTTGAGGCGTCGCAGGTAGCTCGTGGGAATCTCTTGCTCGGACTTCCTGCCCCGCTGCTTAATACGCTTCCTTATCGCTCCGACAGAGCACCGAAGGTAGATCATCAGGTCCGGCGGCTGAAGCGCGTCCTTCATGGTCTCATAGAGTTCCATGTAGGTCTCGTAGTCGCGCTTCTTGATGTAGCGACTCTTGTAGAGGTTGGTCGCGAAAATCTCGGCGTCTTCGTAGATGGTTCTGTCTTGGACAACCGTGGTCGCGCGGGTGTTCAGCGCCATATGAAGCTTGAATTTGTGGGTGAGGAAGTACAGCTGACTGTGGAACCCCCAGGACTTCATGTCTTGGTAGAAGTCATCAAGGTACGGGTTGTTCATGAACGGCTCGTATATGGGCTCAAAGCCATACTGCTCGCTCAAGAACTCCACCATCGAGCTCTTGCCAACACCAATGTTTCCGGCGACTGCGATGAACTTCTTCACTCGAGCTCCAGCATGCCCGTGTTGCCGTCGGGGTCGGAGATTTCCGCTGCGACGGCTCCTTCGGGCACCGAAGTGCCGAAGTGCACGTAGCGGTCTGTGACGGTGGCCTCGACGCTATCGGCTTCTGAGCTGCCGTCCTCAAAGTGCCAGGTGAGTGTGGCATCCCTCGCGGGGTTAGCTCCGCGGGAGTATCCGGCGAGGTCCACCAGGCGATAACCGAATGACGGACCCGCAATGCTCGCTCGGACGCCATCCTCGACAAGCTCCACCGTGATTTCTGCAGGCACGACCTCGAAAGGCTCGCTCGCGAGACGGTACTCGACGGTGTCGTAGGGCCACACGTCAGAAGCGCCATCAATTAGGTTTCCGTAAACCTGAAAACGGTACTCGCCCTCCGGCATCGCGGTACGACTGCCGCTGTGCGGCACGGCCTGCCATGCGGCCCACCAGTAGTGCGTTTGAGCGACGTCATGGGGATACAAGGGGTCGGGCGTGTGTGCCGTGATGATGTCCGGCAGGGTATCGGAGACTGTGAATCCCGCATCTGTCGTGACCTCGACCCATGTGTCACCATCACGCCGTTCGAGGACCACTCGGGGAACATCGACGGCCGGATCGCCACCTTTCCAGACAAACTGAGCTAAGCCCTGAACACGCGGAACCGTCACATCTGGCTGCAGCTGTGGTGTCACCTCTAAAGGGGTCCAGAGATAATCAGGGATGGAGTCCGGCACCGTGCCCGCGTCAGGCGTTGTGTCCGGGTTGGTCGGCTCGAGCGCGTGATCCGGATACGAGGTGTCGGGAAACTCTCCCAAGGGATCATGGGGCTCCAGAAGGTTCGTCAGCAAATTGCTGGCCATCATGTCGAGGTTGCCCTCCATGATGTGCTCACCTTGGAGCGGACCCCATATGTTGATGTTTGGTTCGTAGCCGCCGACGAGCCAATCCTCCGGTATCAGGAGGTAGCCCTCGTGATCTTGGGCGTAGCCGGTGACGAATACGTTCTCTAGACCAAGCTCGGCTTCCGCCCTGCGCTGGAACTGCTCGGTATACATCTGTGTGGTCTCACCTGGGAAGAACCCCAAGAATGCGTCGTCAGTGGTAACGGTCCCGTCGGGCTGAAGGATTGGAATCGGCCCCAGCCTCGTCGACGCCGTCATTGCGGCCTGGCTTGAGGGGAGGGGCAGGGGAACGGAGTCCGCTCCAAGCCCAAAGACTCCGGCGATGACCCACGACATCAGCTCCACGTCCATGCATCCATCGTAGGGGTAGACTTCGGTGCCAATCGTACCGACGCTGACCAAGGGTTCATCGTAGCCACAGAAGGCGCCACCGTACTGCGCATTGAACTCGTCAATCGGCGAGAGAATCTCACCATCTGAGCCGTAGATCTCGAGGTCGGGTTCGCGGTCGATGTCGTAGGGGAGGTAGTACCAATCGACCGAGCCTCCGCGGCTCACACGAATCTCTTCGAGCCCCTCTGGGATGCTTCGGGTCACGGTCTCAAGAAGCAGCGGCGAGCTACTGGTTGGTGTGGCCTCCCACAGGTCATAGATAGCGTCTGCGGCATACAGACCGATGGTCTCCATCCTCGCGTACTCGTCGTCCGTGCCCCTGGGAGATTGATCTCCGCCGCTTCCCTGCCAGTGGGCGACGACGACGGGACTCTCAAATCGGTCGGCTAGAGCGTACTCGATGTGGCCTGAGGCCTCGGTAGACACCATCGCATTCTCGGACCCGAGGACCGTGCCGTGGATCCCAAAGTTGAAGAATACGCCCAGCGGTGAGCCATCAAGCGCATCGACTCGAATCAGCCACAGGCGCGGGTCCTTTCTCTTTCCTGCTGGCTGGTCGTCCCAGACCTGCAGGGTGTCATTCTCCACACGACGGTCGGAGTAGACGAGGTCGGAAGGATCCCAGTCGTCCATGACACCCATGCCCACGGACACCGCTTGCTTTGAGTCCCAGGCGGACATTGCCGCGTCTGCGAGTGAGGCATGGAAACGCTGGAACACTTCCTCGTTGTACCGGTCACCGCCGAGGTAGAAGTGAAACGAGTCCGAATAGTTTGCAGGCGCGTTGTGCGTGTGGCTGGTCGTGAGCACGACCCGTCCTTCGAGGTCTCGTCCGGTGCGTTCCGAGAGCGTTTTTTCGAGCGTCCTCACCAAGTTGTCGAAGGCGTAGATGACATCGGCCTTGATCAACACGACGTCTTGATCGCCGTTGTTCAGCCAGAGGACTTGGGCGCGGGCTCGGGTTTGAATCCCCGAAGAGGACGACCAAGACACCGTGTACGGTGAGCGCCGGTTGTCCACTGAGCCGCTTCGACCCAGGTAGTCGCAACGGTTGCTGTAGCCTCCCATCGGAGCGCCCATCGGAAAGTCGATGTTGACCTCGGCGACGCCCGCGATCGGCGCACCGGCTGTGAGGTTGATGGGGTCTCGCTCAGGTTCAGGGTCCTTGCCGCACCCGGCCACGAGGGCACAAGCTAGCCAGAAGTGTCGAAGTGTCATCCGTTTCGATAATCCGATGCATCCAAGCCGTAGAGCTTCATCTTCGTGTAGAGCGTCCGACGGGTGATCCCCGCAGCCTTCGCGGTGTTGATCAGGTGTCCGTGGTTTCGCTTCAGGAGTCGATGCAGGTAGGTCCTCTCAACCTGCACAGCAGCGCGGTCGACAGCCATCTTCATGGGCACCGTCTCATCAACCGTGAGCAGCGGTGTCGTACCGTACTTATCGAGCCGACTGTGGCCCGAGACCATCTCGATGGGAAGCATCTCGCGGGTGATCTCACGCCCCGCTGAGACAATCACCCAGCGCTCACACAGCGACCGGAGCTGCCTGACGTTTCCAGGCCAATGGTAGGCCGTGATGGCCTCCATTGCTTCTGGGGTAACCCCTGGGGCCGAGAGCCCGTACTCTTGGGCTGCGTCGTCGAGAAAGTGACGGGTGAGCAGCGAGATGTCCTCGGGTCGCTCACGCAGCGGCGGAAGATGGATGGGAAAGACATTGAGTCGGTAATAGAGGTCTTCTCTGAAGCTTCCGTCGTGGGTCTTACGCTCAAGGTCGGCGTTGGTTGCGGCCACAATCCGCGTGTCGACATGGACGGTCTCCTGTCCTCCGACCCGTCGAAAGCACATTTCCTCGAGTACCCGCAGGAGGTTGACCTGAACATTGAGCGATGTCTCACCCAGCTCATCGAGGAACAAGGTCCCTCCATCGGCCATCTCAAAGACACCCCGACGCCTGCCGGAAGCTCCCGTGAAAGATCCCTTCTCATGACCGAAGAGCTCACTCTCGAGGAGAGTCTCCGTGAACGCACCGCAGTTGATTCCGATGAAGGGGCGATCACGTCTACGACTGCGCTCATGAATTGCCCGGCTGACCAATTCCTTTCCCGTTCCGGTCTCACCAAGAATGAGAACCGTTGCGTTCGTGGCTGCCACTGCACGAATCTGGTCAAAGACGCGCAGCATACGAGGGCTTTGGGTCAGCATGTGCGAGAAACCGTGCCGGTCTCGAAGTTGGTCTCGAGCCCGAGCAAGCTCGCGGGTGCCTCGGCTGGTGTTCAGCGCAGTCGCCACCTGAGCCTTGAGCGAGGCTTGGTCGAAGCGAGGAGGTAGAACACTCGCGGCTCCCGCCCTTGTTGCAGCGGCGCCCGTGTTGAGATCGTCAGCATCGGCTATTGCGACGACGGGAACTCCCGGTGCACGGTTCCTCAAGGTTTCCAAGAGTTCCTTCCCACTCAAGTCCGGCATGGTCATGCTGGCGACGATGAGGTGAGGCGCGGTGTCTTGAAGAGCCGCCAGCGCCTCGCGAGCGGTCGGCACCGTGAACACCCGTCTCAGCGGCGACTGCAGGGACAGCTTGATCTGGCGCGACCGAAGTTCACCTGCTTCGATGACCAAGACCGTCTCCGGCTGCGAGGGAGCGACCCCTCCTTGGTCAAAACCGTCTGGCATTGGTGAACTCCTCCTCTGTCTCTTTGGCCGCGACCAGGATGGCTCAATCCCCATGAACCCCTGTGAAAACGCGGACCTCGAAAAGAACACGTCCGACCTCCCGGGGCAAGCAGTTTTCCACAGCTTTTGGTACTACCCCCGGAAGAACGCGAAGTTGCACACACGAGAAGATACCGAGCATGGCTCTGTGGGCCTCACTGAACGGTGCCGACTACTCCTCAGTCGGGATTTGTGATGCCAAGAAATCCCACTTTGGGTGATCGGGCCAGTCTCTTCTCGCTCGGTCCAGGCGGTTGCGGGCTAAGCCATACAAGCCTTGGTCGAGCAGAGCCTCGAGTGCAGCGGCCTCGGCCTCGGGATGGAGTGGTGGAGGACCCGCCAACTTCTGGCGCAGGCTGAGGGCCTCGACGCGGTACTTTTTGGTCGCCTCGAGCCGCTGGAGCGCGGCGGCCGCGAGCTTCAGGAGCCCTCTGCTGTGGGCCTCGGTGCAGATCACAAGAAGGGTGGTGGGATGGCCGCTAGCAAGGCCAAAGACGGTGTCGTGCAGGTCGGCAGAGGCTGCCCCCCCCGATGCAGCGGCCTGACGTATCGCTTCTCTGGCTCTCTGAGTTCGCTGGTTCTGTCTGATCTGGGGGAGGAGAAGCAGAAAGCCCACGCCAAGCAGGAGCGGAAAGAACCACGGCTGCACAGTGAGCCCGAGAGAACCCATCAGCGAATCAATCGCCTCGGTGAGGCCTCCGAAACCGCGCATGCTCAGCGAGAGGTGGCCGCCATTCTACTCAGCGGCGCTGGGACTGGCCTGCGGAGAGGTAGCATCGGCGGTCGAGGCGAAGATTGCGGTAGCGGCTAGCCACCCAAAGGCGAGTGCTAGAAAGCCAGTCATAATCCATGAGGTTGAGGCAGTTTCTTCGTGCTTAATCGTCAGCGAGCGGGCCATGGGGGTGTCCTTTTCAGCGGGGAACTGAAGCGTTGAGCTTCTAACAGCA
Source organism: uncultured Enterobacterales bacterium (assembly GCA_964554315.1). Taxonomy (GTDB): domain Bacteria; phylum Myxococcota_A; class UBA796; order UBA796; family UBA796; genus UBA796. Next base: position 5,660 of record CAZKOI010000182.1, read on the forward strand.
GGGGGAGAGTGGACCAGTGACGTGGCAAGACTGTCACGTTCACCCATTGGACTCTATAAGTATTGCCGTGTCAAGAGCAAGTCTTTTGCAGACGAAAGGTGCTTTTAGTCCAAGCTGATGGTCTTTTCTTTCTTGACCGAGACTTCATAGCCCTTGTCTGACCACTGCTTCTCAAGCTGGCTGACCCATGCGTCAACGCCCTTGCTTGACACAACCGGCTCGGGCGTCGTCGAAACACCCCACTCGTCACCCTCGGACGTGCACTTTGAGAGCTTTGGCTTGACGCTACGCAGGGGCTCACGAACATCATTTAGGATGATCCAGCGTTTGCCGGGCTCCTCTACTCGAGCGACATGGAGCACCGCCGTCTTGGTGCCCTTGCAGTCTGCGCGCTCGACGCTGGCTGCGCCATAGAGGAAAGAGCCATTCTCACCGACTTGGTCAGGATAGACGGAGGGCAAGAGACTCGCTGCAGCATCGGTGGCACCCGCGTTCGCGAGCCGGTCGGCAACAGCCTTCGCTTTCTCGCTGTTGACGTTTGAGGCAATCTCAACAAGCGATGACTCCAGGCGAGCCTTGGATTCGGGCTTGATGGCCTCACCGATTCCGGGCTGTACGGCGGCCTCCATCTGCATGAGGATGGCATCGAAAGGACCGTTCTCAGCAGCCTTGATGGCGGCCTTGGTAAACACCGGAAGGGCATCCGCACCGAGTCGGGTCCCAACGACACTGAGTAGAGCGTTGTATTTGTCGTCGAACATGCTGGCCGGTGGCGACTCTGCTTGGCTCACCAACCAGTTTCCCCAGTCCGCGTCTTGGCACGCGACCAGGGCGTCGTCCCACTGCTGGAACTCGATGTCTCGGAGCCCAAAGTAGGCACCCTTTAGGAAGGCCACAATCTTGGTGTTCTCGGCGCACTTGCCGCCGATCACACTCGCGACCTGGTCTCGGACGTCATAATCGAGCGCACTGTGAGAGAGGACACGCCAGACTGGGTTCCACACCTCGGTGTCAATCGCAGCCATGCTGAGATCGACCAAGGTGTCGACACTCTTGGCCTTTGGCAAGAGGTCGTTGAAGGTGGCTTCTGCCTCTTGCTGGCTGCACTTGGCCAAGCTGGTGAAGTTTTTAGCAAGGGTTGATGTCGACGAGCTGGTGGCCCGGCGGACGAGGCTTTGACAGGCGGCCTCGGCTGGCGAAGCGGTGAGGAATGCAGCAGTGAGCAACCACATGAGTCGGTCTCCTTCCATTGAATAGACCGACATCTACCGCCTTCTAGGCGGTGCGTCGACCCCGATGTGAACGGTACCCGCCTGCGGTGAGCGCTCAGGCCTGACCAAGCAGAGTGACCGGATACGACGCGAGCGAGAACGTGACCTCGCGGCGGTATCCCTTAGCCTCACCACCCAGCTGGTAGGGCATCGCGTCCTCGAACTCCACGTGCGCACTGTCGACGTAGAAGTCATGAACACCTGTTGGTGTTCCGCCCCGCCAAACGGTGGGGAGGCTCCACGCCATGCGGAGTGCACTCATGTTTGCCACCCGAAGCTGAAACCGTCCGGCTCTTCGTGTCGCGTGTGGGAACATCTTCATGCCATAGCCATAGAACGGCATAGACGCGCAGCA
>CAZKOI010000183.1:0-7235 GCA_964554315.1 uncultured Enterobacterales bacterium
GTTCCAGCTGATGCATCCGTTGTTTCTGTCCGCGTTCCCGCAGAATGGGCCCCAGAGCTCGCTAGGCTCAGTGAGATGGATTCGGTCGATCGGGAGCTGGCCATCGAGCTTCTGAGGCTGATCCCGCGGCTTCCCCACGACGTCCGCAACACCCTCCACGGAATCGTGGCCCTATGGAAGGAGCGCTTCGCATCGGATGAGGTGGTGCACTCAGCGCAAAGCTGAGGATCACGCTTCTGCCACTCCAAGTGACACCGTATTTCATTGCACCACCGTCGTTTTTGGCGCTAAACTACCGGTCAAATTCAGCCGTAAAGCACAGCTTAGAAGGGTCGTTTTGTTGAAGAGGCAGGCCAAGCTCCCCCAAACCTTCTAGCTCACGCGCGCATGCGCGGCTTCGGTCGTGTGTTTGATCGGTTGCCAAGAGGCGGGTGTCACCAAGTTCAACAACGATCCTGACGCGTCCATTCGGAGCCCGAGCGCAGGCGACAAGGTGGCCATGGATGTGCCGTTCACAGCCTCCGGCTCCGTCGATGACGACGACCACGCCACTGAGGACCTGGTGGCTCGTTGGTACGTGGACGGCGAGCTGGTCTGTGAGACGGACGTTCTCAGTGACGGCGAGACACAGTGCGACCTCACGGTTGCGGGTGCGGAGGCCACCATTCGGCTGGAGGTTGAGGATCCCATGGGAGCCTCGGGATCGGACGAGGTCAAGGTGTCGGGGTTCAGCGACAACCCGCCGACCGTGACCATCACCTCGCCGACCTCGGGCCGCAGCTACTACGAAGACCAAAAGGTCCAGCTCACAGGGGTTGTGGCCGATGAAGACCCCGAAGACATTCCAGCGGTCATGGAGCTGGTGGTCAGCAGCGACGTGGACGGTGTGCTGGAGACCGCTCTCAACCCGGACGGCACATTCCTTGGCTCGGTGTTCCTGACCAAGGGCGATCACACCATCACTGCGCGGGTCACGGACTCGTTTGGCGTCCCCAACGCCATCACAGAGTCGGTTGAGATCTCGGTGGGCGGTCCCAACAACGACCCCACCTGTCAGATTACCTCGCCCGACCCGGAGCTCGCGGTCGCGGTGGACGCGTCGCTGACGCTGGAGGGGCTCGTCCTCGACATGGACTTGGCCTACGAGTTCTACCCCGAGCTGGTGAGTGTGACGTGGGTGAGCAGCCTAGAGGGCGTGCTCCACTCCGGAGCACCGGACACCTCTGGACGGTCTGTCGTTCCGCTCGACTCCTTGCGTCGCGGCACTCACCTCATCACACTCCAGGCGGAGGACGAGGTCGGTGGACGCTGTGCCGATACCATCAGTCTTGAGGTCGGCGACCCCCCCTCGCTGAGCCTGCTTGAGCCGGTCGAAGGGGGCGTCTATGGGTCAGGTGAGCCGATCATCTTCCGTGCGATTGTGACCGACGGGGAGGACAGCCCCAGCGAGATCGCCATGGAGTGGACGACCACGGATGATGGGCTCTTCTCCACTCAGGGTGCGGACTCCACCGGTGTGGTGGAATTTGCAGTCTCTCACCTGGAGCCCGGCGCGAAGACGCTCACCGTGAAGGCCACGGACTCCGGCGGGCTGTGGTCCAGCGAGCTGATCTCCTTCAGCATCAACGAGCTGCCCTCGGCGCCCACTGTCCAGGTCACGACCGAAGCAGACTCAGGCTGCTTGGGGGCGGAGGTATACACATCGAACACCCTCGTGGCCTGCATCGCAGAGCACAGTGTGGACCCGGACGGTGACCCCGTCACCTATGCCTACGAGTGGTATCGAGACGGCTTCCTTGTGGAAGGCCTCGACGAGCCCACCGTGTCGTCGATGGAGACCGCTCGAGGGGAGGCGTGGCGCGTGGTCGTGACACCCTCAGACTCCTTGAGCGAGGGTCACTTCGCCCAGAGCACGGTGACGATTCGAAACAGTGCGCCTGTCATCGGGGGACTGGTGTTGAGCCCCGACCCTGCGGGGACTTCGGATGACCTCCTCTGCGGGCTGGGCTCCGTCACCGACGCCGACGGCGATGAGATGACGTTCACCTACGCGTGGACCGTGAACGGCGTCGCGATGGCCGAGACGTCGGACACCTTGGCATCATCAAACTTCGAAAAGGGTGATGAGGTGGAGTGTTTGGTGACGCCCGCCGACGACGCTGATGTGGGTGTGGCGACGCCCTCGGGTGTGATGACCATCGCCAACACGGCGCCGACGATTGCGACGGCGGTGATCTCGCCAGAGTTTATCTCCACGGGCGACACCCTGGTCTGCGGCCACGTGGGCTTCTACGACGTCGATGGCGTCGGCGAGCCGGACGAGACCTTCTACCGGTGGTACGTCAACGGTCTCTTGGCGGAAGAGGGCCCGACGCTGGCGGGGGGCTTCTCCGGCGGCGACTTGATCGCTTGTGAGGCGGTTCCCTTTGACGGCGAAGACGAGGGCGAACCCTTCACCGTCACGACGGAGGTGGGCAACAGCTCGCCCACCATCGCCAGTGTCTCCATTTCACCCGCTGGACCCACGGCGGTGGACACGCTGACATGTGCGTGGGACGGCTGGTACGATGCGGACGGCGACGAGGATGCGTCGGTGCCGGTATGGACCGTCGATGGTGTGGTGATGGGCACAGGCGCGACGCTATCGGGCGTCTTCTCCGGTGGTCAGCTGGTGTCTTGCAATGTCACCCCGTTTGACGGGACGTCCGAGGGCGTCATGCTGTCGACCTCAGTCATGGTCCTCAACACCGCCCCGGCCGCCGATGGTGCGGTCATCACGCCTGATCCGGGCACGGTGGCGGACGAGCTGTCCTGCATGGCGGTGGGGTATCGAGATCCGGACCTCCGCGACGAGAACGAGTCGATCTACCTGTGGACGGTCAATGGGCTCCCTTCGGGCACCGATGCGACTCTGGCAGGAGGCTTCGTCGGTGGGGATGAGGTGAGCTGTACCCTCACGCCCTTCGACGGCACCACCTATGGGGAGCCGAGGGTTGCGACGATGACCGTCACCAACACCCCTGCGACGGTGGCGTGGGCCAACCTTGGTCCGACGGGAGCAAGAGCCGATGATGCGCTCACCTGCACCTGGGCGGCACCCGTTGATCCGGACGGCCACAGCCTCACGGTGACGGCCACTTGGACCATCGACGGGGTGTACGCGGGCACCGGACCCGTGCTGGAGTCGGGCCACGGCGCTGGGGACGTAGTGGCGTGTGCGGTCTCGGCTCACGACGGCTACGAGGAGGGGCCACCGACGACGGCAACGTTGACCATCACCAACACGCTGCCGAGCATCGACGCGGTGGTGATAGGGCCCGACCCTGCCCGTGCTTCGGATGAGTTGACTTGCTCGTGGACCGGATTCACCGATATCGATGGCGACCCGGACCTCTCGCTGGCCAGCTGGGCGATCAACGGTCTCTTCGCCGGCGTGGGGACGACCCTGAGCTCCGGGCACATTGGTGGCGACGTGGTGAGCTGCACCGTCATCCCGTCGGATGGACGCGGTACCGCCGATGCCATCACTCAGACCATCGTCGTCGCCAACTCCGCGCCATCCATCGCGACGGTGACCATCTCTCCTGATGACGCGATGGTCGGGGAAGAGGTCTCTTGCAGCTATGCCGGCTTTGTCGACGTCGACGGCGACCCGGATCTCTCGACCTACCGGTGGTACGTAAACGATGTGGAGGTCGCGGAGGGCGACACGCTCTCCGGCGGCTTCGCGGGGGGCGACACCCTACGATGCGAGGTGAGTCCTTACGACGGGATGGATGTCGGCGACTTGGTCTTCGATAGCCAGACGATCTCCAACTCACCGCCCTCTATCACCGACGTCTGGATGGACCCCGAGAACCCTCGAACCAAGGACGAGGTGACGTGTCTGTGGTCGGGATACTCTGACCCCGACGGGCATCCGGATGCATCGACCGTCGAGTGGTTCGCAGATGGCGTCTCCATCGGCACAGGGGAGACCATATCGTCGGGGTTTTCATCGGGTCAGATGCTGACGTGCGAGGTGACCCCGCACGACGGCTATGAGCCGGGTTCTCCGATCGCGCACTCGGAGATGGTCTACAACGCACCCCCGTCTGTGGCGTCGGTCTACATCACGCCGTCGACGCCGCGGGCGGGTAACGTCCTCACCTGCAACTGGGGTGGCTACTCTGATCCCGAGGGCGACCCCGATGTGTCAACGGTGGAGTGGTTCATCAACGGCGAGAGCGCAGGGTCGGGCTACACGCTGCCGGAGGGGCACGTTCACGGCGACCTCGTGACCTGCGAGGTGACACCCAGCGATGGAATGGATGATGGAACGCCGGTCGAAGGGGAGGCCACCATCTTGAATACCGCGCCGCTCATCGGCGACATTCGCATCTCGCCGGACCCAGCGTATCGGACCAGCGCGCTGGTCTGCGTGTGGGACACCTTCATCGACCCGGATGGCGAGGCCGACCTCTCCACGGTGGAGTGGGAGGTCAACGGTGTCTTGACATCGACCGAGCGGGCTCTGCCCACAGGGGGGCTCGAGGAAGGCGACACGGTACGATGCACGGCCCAAGCCTTCGACGGCACCGACACGGGCAACACCATTGGAATCTTGGAGGTCATTCAGCCGTCCATCCCGCAGATCGATGCGGTCAGCATTACCCCCGATCCGGCCTTCAAGGACAGCAACCTCGTGTGCACCTGGGACGGGTACTTTGACGCGGACGGCGACCCCGACATGTCGAGCGTCGTGTGGACGGTCAACGGCCTCGTAGTCTCCACCGCACACGACCTCTCTGACGCCTTTGAGCCCGAAGACTTGGTGACTTGCGAAGTGACGCCCTACGACGGGTCGCACTTTGGCGACCCGGTGTCCGCGACCATCAGCATCAACAACGCTCCGCCGGTCGTTCACGGCGTGTCCATGCTGCCCGACCCGGCCTACGGCGACGACACGCTGACCTGTGTGCCTGGCTTCACCTCCGATGTGGACGGCACCACGAGCTTCACCTACGACTACAAGTGGACGGTCATGGGGGTTGAGGTTTCCGGTGAGACGTCGGAGACCCTGTCGCCCTCCAACTTCGAGAAGGACCAGCCCGTACAGTGCATGGTCCGTGCGCATGACGGCATCGACTTTGGGGCCTATGTGGCCGCACCAGAGGCTTACATCCTCAACACGGCGCCGACCATCACCAGCTTGTCGATCGGCCCTGCGGATGCGCGCACGAACGACACCGTCAGTGCAAGCATTGTCGCTTCGGATCCGGACGGCGATGTCCTCAGCTACAGCTACACCTGGTATGTCTCTGGCGTTCCGATCTCGTCCTTCCCGACCATCAGCGGGGTGACGTCCTTCGAGAAGGGCGACACCATCTACCTTGAGGTGTCCGCGTCAGACGGCGAAGACTCGAGCCTGCCGGTGGTCTCCGAGACGATCACCGTCCTCAACACCCCGCCGACGGGGCCCACTGTCGAGGTCACACCGACCGACCCGGTGACGGGTGAGGAGGGCATCGTCTGCTCCATGGCCGGAGAGGGTGATGACGTGGATGGCGATGATCTGACGTACACCATCAGCTGGCTTCGGGACGGAGAGGAATGGACTGGGGTGACGTCGACCACCGTCGAGGTTGATGACACCATCGAGCCTGAGACGCTCAAGTCATACGAGACCTGGACCTGCGTCATCACGCCGAACGACGGTGAGTCGGACGGCACACCGGGGACCGAGTCGGCCGAGGTCCAGACCATCTTCTCGGGGTGGGAAACCGTCGATGTGAGCCTTGCTGACGCGGACCTCAAGATCAACGGTGAGGATGAGAAGGATTACTCTGGACGCGCGGTGTCGTGGGCCGGCGATGTGGACGGCGACGGCCGCACGGATATCCTCGTGGGTGCGCCCGACAACGACGATGCGGGCACCGGTGCGGGCAAGGTCTACCTGCTTCGTGCAGCGGACTATGACGGATACTCGACCATTCCCTTGAATGATGTCGCTATTGCGTGGACTGGCGCCGGTGTGGGCCACAACCTCGGTGGGTACGTACAGAGCTCAGCACTTTCTTCGGCGGGAGACCTCGATGGTGACGGACTCGACGACCTCCTCATCGGAGAGCCGCTCTACAGCAATCCGTCGACCGGCGGGTCCGACGGCCGAGCGTACATCGTCTTTGCGGCATCAATCGCGGCGACCGGTCCGACGTCGATACCCAGCATCTCGACCGCCGACTACACCCTTCAGGGCCAGGCCTACAGCCAGCTCGGGCACGCTGTTCGACTGATGGGCGACATCGATGGACGCGGGAAGAGAGACATCATGCTCGGCGCCCCCTCTGCTGACGGTGGAAAGGGGCAAGCGTACCTGCTCTGGGGCGAGGACTTTGGCTCCGGCGGAACGCTGCACATGGGCTCGGACCCAGCGGTCACGTTCACCGGGGAGCTACCGGGCGATGACGCGGGCCTTCGCATAACAGATGTGGGTGACATGGATGCCGATGGTCTCACCGATGTGCTCATCTCGGCGCCCTCGAACGATGTCGGAGGGGAGAGCAAGGCGGGACGCTCCTACCTGTTTACGTCCGCGAGCATCACCAGCAGCAGCCACACACTGAGCCTCGATGCGGACTGGTTGTTTAACGGCGAGAACAGCAACGATCTGTCGGGGCACGCCCTCGCGGAGCTCGGAGACCTCGACAAAGACGGCTACGGTGACTTCATGCTCAGCGCCAAGGGCCAGGACACCTTTGGGTCGAACTCGGGCATCGTCTATGTCATCAATGGGGGAGCCCTCCCTATTTTCAGGACGATCAACCTGGAAGATGCGTGGTTTAAGATCGGGGGCGAGGCAGCCGGTGATCGTGCCGGCCATGACCTTGCCTACGGTGGAGATGTCGACTCTGATGGACGCGGCGACCTCCTCATTAGTGCCTATGCGAATGATGCGGGAGGCTCGAGTGCAGGCCGAACCTACTTGGTGCTGGGTGCCTCCGTTCCGGCGGATGGTGGCTCGATGGCGCTCTCCGAGGCGGACTATTCGTTCACTGGAGAGGCACTGGCGGACTCTAGCGGCTACGCCATTGCAGGAAACGGCGACTTCGACAACGACGGTCTGAGCGACTTTCTTATTGGTGCCTACCTTCGAGACTCTTCCGAGGCTGACGCTGGCACCACGTACATGTTCGTCTCGCCGTCCGTGTATCACTGAGTCACGGAGGTCAACGATGGGCTTTACATATGAGGCG
>CAZKOI010000184.1:0-7225 GCA_964554315.1 uncultured Enterobacterales bacterium
TCCGTCGTTTCTCAATACTCAAAGGTGCTGCTTGAGTATGCCGGTGAGTTCTACACGGCGCCTGGACTGGTCTACACCGGGCGCCTTCGGATGGGCATCAAGCTCTAGCCGAGGAGCTTGGCGACCATATCGGGAAGGTGTGCGAAGGCTCTCGCCCGGTGACTGATTCGATTCTTCTCGTCGAGGGTCAGCTCGGCCATCGTGCGCCCAGGGTAGTCATCGGGCCAGAAGAGCGGGTCGTAGCCGAAGCCGCCATCGCCCCTCCGTTCGGTTCCGATGGTGCCTGAGCAGGTCCCCTCCGCTGTCAGCACGCCGTTTGATGTCACGAGTGCGATGGCGCAGCGATACCGGGCCATGCGATCGGTCTTCTCGGAGAGCTCCGCCAACAGCTTGTCGTTGTTGGCATGATCGGTTCCGGCTTCCGTCCAGCGCTTGGAGATGACCCCCGGAGCCCAGTCGAGCGCACGGATCTCAATCCCGGAGTCGTCTGCGACGGTGGGCAGGCCCGTGTGCGAGAAGACGGTCTGAGCCTTGTGGGTGGCGTTCTCCTCCATGGTGTCGAAGGGCTCCGGGATGTCGCCGATCTCTGGGAACTCATCCAGGCCCACCACGGTGTAGGCGCTGTCGGCGAACATGGCGCTGACTTCGATGAGCTTGTGGCGATTCGCTGTAGCCAAGACAATACGCATGGGAGTCGCTTAACCAGCGTTGCCGGCTGGAGCCCCCTCGTTATGTTGACCCTCCAAAAGGAGATCTCATGTCTAAGTCTGCTGCAGTCGCAGTCCTCATGTTCGCTCTCACCGGCTGCGGTGAAGACAAAAAAGAAAAGAAGGGAATGGTCCTCGGCGCGAAGAGCGGTGATTGCACCCTGAGCCTCGATGGGCTGGACGGGACGGAGTGGGTCTACCTACGCGCCAACCCGGACCGTACGGATACCCCCGACCCCATGCAGGGACGGATGAAGTTCAGCACCAAGGACGGAGAGACCACGGTCAAGTACAACGTGGGATCTCGGTCTGACATGTACGACTACTCCTGCGAGAACGACGGCGGTAAGCGACTGATCTGCCGCGAGAAGTCACACGCGAAGGATTACTGTCAAGCGCTGGCTGTGGCCGACAAGGAGTGTACCGCAGAGGCGCTTCGTGCCATCGACCCTCGGCTGTCGGATGAGGACGTCGCCAAGGGAATCGAGGAGGCGATGGCCAACATCAAGAAGTTCAAGGACACCGACAAGTGGAAGAACTTCGTGTTCAACAACAACAATCTTGGCAACAAGCTCTTCGGGCAGATGTACGTGAAGGTCGATAGCCGCAAGTGCAGCCTCCGAGTGACGGACAACTACGTGACCGTCTACAACGGCAAGAAGGTGGAGGACTCCAATCCCAACGGCACCAATGCCTTCGTAAAGAACGAGCTGGGCGACCTGCTCTGGGACCACTGCACCGAGTCGGCGAACCTCATTGCCTTGGACACCGCCGAGTTCCCGAAGGATCCGCAGAATGCACGCCACATGGGCAAGTGGGGCGTCGGCCAAGATGTGAACTTCTGGTACCTCGGGGCAGACGCAATGGCCGCGCCGGAGGGTTGCTCGTACAACTTTGATACCTGGGTAGACGCCCGCCCCCTCAAGAAAGGCAACACTCCCGGGACCCACAAGCTCAAGGGCCAGGACGTCCTCACCTGGCACTTTGCCAACAAGTGGAGCGAGGCTCCAGCTCAGCCGGCGGTCGTCACCATGGTCCGCAACAAGGTCTGTGGCGGAAAGACGGAGACGGACCAGGTGAGCTGTGCAGCGGTGCTGATCCAGTAAAGCCGGAGGGCCGCCGCTCACCGACACTCGCTCGGGGAGTGGCGGCTACTCGCTGTCGCAGATTCGGATTCGCCAGGTGGTGGAGTCCGTCGAGTCCATCAACACCACCCCGGCGGCGTCAAGCTCGTCTCTGATCGCGTCGGATCGTGCCCAATCCTTGGCCTCTCTGGCTTGGGTACGCGCCAGGATCTTGGCGGCGACCTCGTCTCGGCACAGCCCCATCGCCGTGCATCGCTTGGCCTTGACCTCTTCCTGGTAGGCATCGACGGACATGGTCAGGATGCCAAGCGTATCCGCCACGAGGGCCAGCGATCGAAGGGCGCCTGCGACCACAGGACCGCCTCGCTTCTTGGCTTTCTTGTGATTCGCGAAGCGGTTTACCGCACGAACCAGTTCGAAGACATGGGCCATGGCCTTTGCCGTGTTGAAGTCGTCGTCCAGCGCGGCGAGGTAGCGAGCCTCGAAGTCGGAGGAAAGGTCGAGCACACGCTGTGCGTCCTCGCCGAGGTCTTGCGCGACGCGCTCGGCGTCCTCTTGGCCGGCCATCGCCTCGGCGACCTCACGCGCCTCGTAGAGACGGCAGAGGCCACCGAGGGCCTCCGGAAGAGCATCTTCTCCCCATGGCAGCGCGCTTCGGTAGAGTGCGCCCAGGTAGTACAGGCGAATGGCCTCGGCGGGGTACTCGCGAAGGGCGCTCTGGACATTCCAGACGTTTCCGAGGCTCTTGCCCATTTTCTGGCCGCTGGCCATGGTCAGCATGCCATTGTGCATCCAATAGTTTGCATAGGTCTTGTGGGTGTGGGCTTCCGACTGGGCCACCTCGTTTTCGTGGTGCGGGAAGACCAAGTCTAGGCCTCCGCCGTGAATGTCGAGGGTGGGCCCGATGCAGCCCATTGACATCGCCGAGCACTCGATGTGCCAACCCGGTCGACCGGGTCCCCAGGGACTGTCCCAGCTGGGCTCACCGGGCTTGACGGCCTTCCAGAGAGCGAAGTCCGCCGGATGACGCTTCCCCGGGACAGAGTCCGGGCTCTGGAGCGCGTCCACCTTTTGACCCGAGAGCTGGCCATAGGAAGGCATCGACTTCACATCGAACCAAACCGTGCCCTCGCTCTCGTAAGCGCTCCCGTTCGCGATGAGGCTGGTGATCAGCGCCTGTATGCCGTCGATGGTCTCGGAGACCTTGGGCTCTGCGTCGGGGCGGATGAGGCCGAGTGCATCAGCATCCTCGTGGAAGGCCTCAATGAAGCGAGCTGCGAGCGCGATGGGGTCTTCACCGCGCTCATTGGCTCGAGCGATGATCTTGTCATCGACATCGGTGAAGTTGCGCACGAAGTGGACCTGCCACCCCCGAAACCGGAGGTAGCGCACAAACGCATCGAACACCACCATTGCCCGCGCGTGCCCCATGTGGCAGCGGTCGTAGACCGTCATACCGCAGACGTAGATGCCGATCTTGCCCGCCTCGAGCGGCTCAAAGGCTTCTACCTGGCGAGTGCGCGTGTTGTAGAGACGGAATGGCGCGGCCATGGAACCTCCGGTGCGGACTAGCCCCGGTACTTGCGCGCCTTCTCGAGGCGAGCCGTGGTGCCCTCTTCACCGAGGAGGGTCGTTAGAACGGCCAGGTTGGGACCGGACCGCTCGCCTGTCAGGACAAGCCGGATCAAGGAGAGCGCGCGTCCAGGGACATCGACAGAAGACCTGAACTTGGCGAACACGCCCTTCCAGTCCTTGAGGGTCTTGGTCTTGCCCGCTTTGATGCATCCCTCGAAGGCATCGATCAGGCTCTGGGTGGCGGGCTCACGCAGCTGCTCCGCGGATCGCTTGTCGTAGCTGACTCCTTGAGTCAGTACGTAGCCGGCCATGACCTCGGCATCCGCGAGGGTGTTCAGGTCTTCGACGACGAGGTCGACGAACTTCTTTCTCCAGCGCTTGTCGCGGTCTTCGAACGCGAACCCACGGCGAGCGAGGTGCTCGAAGATGGCGTCAACTTGGTCGCTGTCCCCCATATCTTGCAGAACGGCTGAATTGGCCTCCCGCAGCTGGGCGAGGTCAACCACCGCCTCAGTCTTTGCAAGCTGGGTGACCTTGAAGTCCTTCGCTTGGTCCTTCAGCGGTGCCTGCGTGGCGTTACTCCACCCCGCGGAAAGCAGCGAAGTGCGAACGGCCACAGGGTGGAAGCCATGATCTCGAAGGTGGCTAATGGTTTGCCAACGCGCGGTCTCACCGCCGACCTGAATGACGTCTCGGATCGAGGTGAGTTGAGGTGACTTCAGCCCGAGAGCCTTGGCGATTAACAGGCGCTGGTGGATGTGGGTCAGGTCGCCGTCGTGCAGCATGATGTGGCTGGCCTTGACCGCATCATCGTCCAGTGCGGCTTCAAACTCTGTGGTGACGATGCCATCGGGCTCCTGAATCACGAAGTCATGGAGACGCTTAGGAAGGTAAGCCTTGAGGGCCTTGCTGAGACCATCACCATCCGCCTCCGACACGCGGAGGCGGATGCTTGGCTTTCGCCCTGCCTTTGCCAGAGCCTTTTGGTCTTCGATAGACAGCCCTCGGCAGCGTCCGTCGTAGATGGTCGGCTCCCGGTATCCTCTCGGTGCCGCATCCATCTCGCGAAGCTCGGCTGGCGTGCAGTAGCAGTGGTAGGCCTTGTCGCTCTCGAGGAGCTCTTGCACGACGCCCGCCGCGGACTGCTTTTGGTCAACGCTGAGCACCTCGTCGGGTTCCACGTCCAACCAAGCAAGGTCCTCTAGAGCGGAGTTGCTGGAGCCGGTAGCCACCAAGGTTCCACCCTTACTCCACGTCCAGAGGCTGGTCACCAACGCAAGGCGCAGGTCGCCGATGTGGACTGCTCGGTCGGTCGGAAAGTGAAGTCGGACGCGGGTCGTGGAAATGGTGGCCTCCTCGGGAATGGCTGCCCAGGGTTAATCGGCAAAGATGGCTTCTATCTCGGCCTCGATGGTCTTCTCGTCGCAGTCTTTAGCAACCGAGAGCTCTTGGACGAGGAGGCTATGGGCTTGGTCGTACATCTTCCGCTCGCCAAAGCTGAGGCTCTTGTCGCCTCTGAGGAGCGCAAGGTCTCGAAGAACCTTGCCCACCTCGATGGGGTCGCCTGTCTGAATCTTGTTCATGTACTCGCGGTAGCGGCGGTTCCAAGTCTGGTTGTCTGTGGGCACGTCTCGGTCACGAAGGATCTCGTAGACCTTCTCGACCTGAATCTCATTAATGACGGGTCGCATGCCGATGGCGCTCGCGTTCTCGACAGGGACCATGATGGTCATGCCATTGTCGAGGATCTTAAGGACGTAGAACGTCTGCCGAATCTCATCGAAATCTTGGGTCTCGATGCCCTTAATGACGCCCACACCGTGTGCAGGGTAGACCGCCTTGTCGCCCACCTTGAAGTCCATCTGTGCTCTCCTAAACCCCTGAGCGCCTCGCCAAGGCTCCTCAGCGGAGGGGCGAGCGAGCCCACGCGGGCGTAAAAATTTGAGGGCGCATTATAGTTGTATGGGCGGAATCGGCAACTTTTTCGTTGGACCGAGCCTCCCTAGCCCCTCGTCCAGCCAAACCCTTCACCGCGATGCCTGCTTCCCGTCTCATCCACATGCAATGGATCTCCGCTGTTCAGCGGCCCTTCTGGGCGGTTCTGCTCGCTGTCGGATTGGTCGGGGGGCTGCTGATGTCAATTCAGATGGCGCTCTCGGCCCCGCTGACGCCCAGCCCCGCGGGTTTACTCAGGGTAGCCCTTGGACTCACACCCGAATTGCTCGGAATAGGGGGTCCGGTGGCGGCCTTGCTCGGCAGCACCATCGCTGCCCAGCGATGGAGGGAGCGCGGCGATCTCCGAGCACTCAAGGTTGCCGGTGTTGGGTTTCATGCGCTGATGAACGCTTCGCTGGCCTGGGGAATGGTGGTGGCCATGGGGGTCTTGGTTTGTTCCCACTGGTGGGGCCCTGCGGGACGGCAGTCGGCGAGAGCCGTCATCGCCACCTCGCTTGAGAGCGCGGTTCTTGCCCCCGGCGCATCCGTTCAGCTGGGGAATACCTGGCTGAGCGTACCCCCAGACGATGGGGGCGAGGGCGGCGTGGTGCTCGCCTCCGACGATTGGGTCGCCTTGGCTGCGGAGGGTCGCATCGCAAGCGGGCGGGTGCACTTGACTCGAGGTCAGGCTCGAGCGCTCGACGGCCGCTGGCGACTGAGCTTTGATGAAGCGCATTGGCCCATCGAGGGATGGAGTCGACGCCGTCACAATTTCGAGCGCACCACGCCCGAGCTGTGGGGGTTTATTCAGGCCCAACGCTCGAAAGGCTTGAGTTCGGCTCGAGCCGAGGTGACGCTGATGAAGCGAACCACATTGGCCCTAGGCATTCCTCTGGTGTCCATGCTCGGCCTATGCCTTGGGGGGACACTGAGGCAGCCCCTACCTTGGGCGCTTGCGGGGTTGTTTGGGCTCTGGGCAGCCCAGCGACTGGCTGACCACTGGGTCATGTCTTGGGGCCCCTTCGTGTCGGCAACGGCTCCCCTTGTGCTCCTCTCGTTGGCCGTAGCTTTCCTGAGCAAGCGGCTCGGGCAGCCGTCATGATCGTGCGACTGGCCGGTCGGAGACTCGGAGGCGCCTACGGGATTATGGTGGCCGCGCTATTCGGGATCGTCGCAACCACTGTGGCTGTGGAACATTCAAGTGTTCCATGGTCCGATTGGGTCGACATACTCTCCTTGCACTCTGCACTGGCTTTTGTCTGGATGGGGCCGCTGGTGAGCGGTCTCGGTACGCTGTATGCGCTGCAGCGAATGCAGGAACGCGGCGAGCTCAGGGCCATGGCCGTTCTTGGTCTCTCGGAGCGGTCGCTGCTTCTGCCGGCGGGGTTGGCTGCGGTAACGCTTGCAGTGGTGGGTGCCGTCGTCCACTCGTTTGTGGTGCCCGGTCTCGCGAGTGCCCCAGCGACCCCCTGGATTTGGACGGAGGCCGGACTCTGGCACGGGCCGTCTGGTCGAGTGGTGGCCCTACCCGACCTCCATGTCGGTCAGGACGGAATGCCATCGGTGCTCGATTTCCAGAGGGCAGAGCCGAGGCTGGCATCCTGGGCTGCGCTGCGCTGGACCGGGGCCCAGACGGAGAAGCTTGAGGTCATCTCACGATGCGCCCGTATGGGCGCGTGCTTGGGTTTCTCACTGGTGGCCGCGCGTGCCGTTCGATGGTCGCACGCTTGGGCAAAGATTGCCCTCATGGGTGTGGTCCTCGTGGGGCTGGACCTTGTGGGGTGGGAAATGGGTGCTCATGCGCAGACGTCGATATGGACTGGCGGAACCTTAGGGCTCTGGATTTGGCTCGTCTGGCTCGTGCCTCAGCCGTCAATTCGTAGGAGTCTCCCGGAGTAGCGGTCATCGGTTTCTGGCGACGGC
>CAZKOI010000185.1:0-7181 GCA_964554315.1 uncultured Enterobacterales bacterium
GGCCACGGCATCATTGGACGGAAAGGACTGGCAGGCCGATCAGGGGACGTGGTCATTTGCGGGATCGGCGATTCAAGCGAGCGTGGAGTCAGCGGTGGAGCTGAACGTCACGCTTCGTGCCACCGTCTCGGAAGAGGGTGATGCGGTTGCCGAGCGGATTGAGGCAGGCGACCTCCCCGTGACCATCGACCTCAGCGGCGCGGACGGTCATGGCGGGGTCATGGACCTCCGAAATGGGATTGATGCCTACGCCTCAAACAAGCCGGGAGGGAGCGGTACAATGACGATTGTCAGCGCTACCGACGGAGGCGAGCTACACGCCTGCTTCGAGTTTGATGCCGTCAATCCCTCGACCGGGCAGGTCATCGAGTTGCGCGAAGGACGGGTGACGATTTCTCAGTAGACCGAGGCGGGGTGTGTCCTCGCCGCTGGAAGCCGTTACGAGTGCCCGCGCCGGTCGGGGGGCCCACTGCTGAGGGACCTTAAAGGACCGAGGGGACTGGAGAGTTTTGACTGACGCCACCGCATACTTTGATGTCGACGGAACGCTGGTAGCCACAAACCTGCTGCACCCTACCGTCATGTACTTTGCCAACCAGTCTTCGCCCCTGAAGTCGGCCCTGCGTATCGGGGGAGCACTTCTACAAGCACCCGCGATGGCGATGGCCGAGTTGAGGGACCGTCGCTTGTTCAACGAACTCCTATTCAGCCACTACAAGGGGATGACGGAGGACAGAATGGCGGTCCTCAGCGAGGAGGTCTTCGACACGATCGTGAAGCCGCGCATCTTCCGAGGGGCGCAGGACCTCATCAACCAGTGCAAGGCCAATGGAAAGCGTGTGGTGCTGATCACAGGGTCACTTGACTGGACCATCCGTTATCTCTCGGACTACCTCGGTGCGGATCACTTCATCGCAAACCGCCTTGAGATGAAGGATGGGCGCGCGACCGGCAAGCTCCTGAGGCCGGTCGTGGCAGGGCCTGAGAAGGCGGGCCTCATGGTCAACGACGCCAGAGATGTCGGACACGACCTCGCCCAGTGCGCGGCCTACTCGGACTCCTACTCGGACGTTCCCATGCTCTCGGTCGTGGGGCATCCCGCCTGTATCAACCCCGACAGCAAGCTCGCCCGCCTCGCTTCCGCCTACGACTGGCCCATTCTTGATATCGAGTCGCCGCCGCGCGGCACCATGGAGGCTGCAAGATGAACACGGATCATCCCTGTGTTGTCACCCTCGACCACCGCTCCAAGCCTCGCGTGCTCTTCTCGGGCGACCAGCTCGTGGAGGTTGACCTGCCTGCTGGCACGCGCGTCATCTACGCTAAGCCGCCGATGGCAGGCTTGCCCGACCCGGACGCCGCTGTTCGATATGCGTTGAATCACCCCTTGGGTGATGAGCCGCTCTACGCAAAGCTCCGACCTGGAATGCGGGTCACGATCGCCATCGATGACCTCAGCATGCCGCTACCGGCCATGAAGGCGCCCGACAACCGGGCGCGGGTCCTTGGGCCGGTCATCAAGATGCTGGATGAAGCCGGTGTGGATGATGTTGAGCTCATCATCGCAACGGCCTTTCACCGTCCGATGAAAGCCAAGGAGATCGAACACATCGTCGGCAAGCGTGTCTTCGACCGCTTCTGGCCGGACCGTCTCTACAATCACGATGCGGAGCGCCCAGGCGGTCTCACGAGTCTCGGTAAGACCGCGGATGGCATAGAGGTCGAGATCAACTCGAGAGCGGCAAGCTCGGACCTCATCATCTACGTGAACCTCACCTTTGTCTCCATGAACGGCGGCTACAAGTCATTGGGTACAGGGCTGGTGGGCTATCGGACCCTCAAGGGTCACCACAACCCGAGCACCATCAGGGAGACGGAATGCTACATGGAGCCGAGTCGCTCTACCCTGGCCAAGAAAATGGAGGGTGTCGGTAAGCTCATCGAAGACAAGCTCAACGTCTTTCACATCGAGACCACCGTCAACAACCGCATGTTCGACAAGCCGCTGGCGTTCCTTGCTAAGAATGAGGATGAGCTCACGCGCAACGAAGAGCGGGCCATGCGGGCCCTCGTCAAGACACTGAAGATCCTGCCGCAGCCGGCCCGCCAAGCCATCTTTGAGCGCGTTCCGGCACCGTACGAGATGATTGGGGTGTTCGCCGGCGCGTGTGAGCCGGTGCACGACGCCATCCTCGACTTGGTCTACCAGCAGCACTGTGTGCCCGTGAAGGGTCAGTCCGACATCGTCATCTTTCCCATTCCGTACATCAGTCCCTACAACGTCGGAGCCTACCTCAACCCGCTGCTGGTGAGTGTCATGGCAGAGGGGTACCTCCACAACCTCCACAAGGGTGCGCCCCTCTTGAAGAAGGGCGGGACGATGATCATCCTGCATCCGTGCTCGGACCGCTTCGACCAAGAGCAGCATCCCGCCTAC
Organism: uncultured Enterobacterales bacterium; assembly: GCA_964554315.1. Taxonomy (GTDB): domain Bacteria; phylum Myxococcota_A; class UBA796; order UBA796; family UBA796; genus UBA796. The sequence continues at coordinate 2,438 of CAZKOI010000185.1, forward strand.
GTGGAGTTCTTCCACAAGCTCTTGCCTCAAACCCGCGACGCGATGCGACTCCACAAGGAGTTTGAGCGGAGCTGTGCGAGCAATCCTGCATACATTCAGATGTACCGTACAGGTTCCGCTTACCATCCTGCTCACCCGTTCTACATGTGGTACTGGGGAGAGAACGGGCGCCAGCACCGCGGTCGGGTCATCGTCGTAGGGGCGGACAACGAGTACATTCCGGGCATCCTCGGGTACGAGACGGCACGGACGATGAGCGAGGCCCTGAGGATGGCACGGGAGACGGCTCCCTCGGATCCGTCGATCGCCTGTTTTCGGATCAGCCCTGTCTTGATGGCGGAGGTCTCACCGCAGCCTGAACCCGCGCAACTAGGGGGCGAGACGGCATGACCATCGGGGGCGACCACCGACCTCTGGTCAGTCCGCTCGCGGACCGCTTAGATGTGCGCGCCCAGTTGGGCGGTGCACGCTTGCTGGTCATGGGAGGTACAGGCTTCCTCGGCAAGGTCTGGCTCTCGATGCTCCTTCATCACTTTCCAGAAGTGGGGCACATCTACCTGGTGGTTCGTCCACGACGTCGGGGTGACCAGATCACGCAGACACCGGAGGAGCGTTTCTGGGCAGAGATCGCGCCCTCGGCCGTCTTCGACCCGATCCGCGGACGCTTCCCTGGTGGGTCCTATGAGGCGCTGCTGGCGGAGAAAATCACGGTCATACCGGGAGACGTCACCGAACCCATGGGCGGAATTCCTGCCGACGTTCGAGCCGAGATTCGTGGCACGCTCACGGCCATCGTGAATGCCTCCGGTGTAGTCGACTTCAATCCGCCGCTCGACTACGCGCTCAACGTCAACGCCTTCGGGATGCAGAACTTGGTCGACATGGCTCGCGATCTCGCGGCCAAAGGTGAGCCAGGCGTGCCTTTCTTGCACACGTCCACAGCCTATGTCGCCGGTGGGCGTACCGGGGAGGTCGATGAGGTGGACCCTCGCGCACACCCCTTCCCAAGGGCCAACGAGTTGGAGCGGTCGCACTGGGACCCGGAGCGCGAGATCGCGGAGTGTGTCGACCTCATAGAGAATGTTCGTCATCGATCAAGTGATGCCTTCAGGCAGTCCCACTTTTTGGCCGAGGCAAAGGAGACCCTGCTCCGTCGAGGCGAGCCCACCCGAGGCCGTGCGCTCGACAACGAGCTCGCCAAGACCAAGCGCCGCTTCGAGGAAAAGCAGCTGGTGGACTGGGGTACAGAGCGCGCTCAGTACTGGGGCTGGCACAACATCTACACCTACACGAAGTCGATCGGTGAGCAGATCTTGGCTCAATCAGGGGTGCCGTTCGCCATCGCGAGGCCTGCAGTCATAGAGTCCGCCCTCGACTACCCCGTGACGGGATGGAATGAAGGCATCAACACCTCCGCACCGTTGATCTATCTGGCGGTGAAAGGCCCCATTGTCTTTCCCCGTGAGGACGAGACGTGCCTCGACATCATCCCGGTCGATCAGGTCGCAGTGGGGATGTTGTTGACGCTTGCGGAGCTCGTCGAGGGCACCCATCGCCCCGTCTACCACTACGGGACTTCAGACACCAACGCGCTCAATATCAATCGACTGATTGAGCTCGTGGGTTTGTTTAAGCGCCGTCACTATGTGCGCGACGCGGGAGGAAACCCGCTGGTCAACTGGGTGCAGTCGCGGCTTGAGCCCGAGAGCGCCTCCGCCGTGAACTACGAGAAGTGGGGCCCCCGCTTCCGCTCCAAGAAGGTCGGTCAGCTGGCTGACGTCGTCGGTCGATTCGCCGCGGGGCCGCTCGAGAGCCTCGCGGCGCCGGCTGCGACGACCCTCAGAAGTCTCTCGAAGGGCCTCGAGATACAGGCCAGAATCACCGACCAGTTCGTGCCATTTATGGCCACGCACAACTACCGGTTTTCCTGCACCAGCGTTCGGGCGGCGTATTCTCGCATCGACGCGGATGATCAGCGCTTCTTGGACTGGAGTCCCGAGAAGATCGACTGGCGGCATTACCTGCTCGAGGTTCACGGTCCGGGCATTCAGAAGAACGTCAGTCCGCTCATTGATGAAAAGATTCGCAAGGAACGGAAGGCGCTGAGGGCACATGACGACCTGGTCGCCATGCTAGACAACGCGGCCGAGCACCATGACCTTGCGCCGGCGCTTCAGCGAACCCACGAGGATGGCTTCGTCACGGTCAGCTACCGGATGCTGCGTCTTCGGTCCATCTCGACGGCCGCTCGCCTTCAAGCTCTGGGCCTTGAGCCGGGGGATAGGGTTCTCCTCAGCGGAGCGAACCACCCGGACTGGGCCGTGGCTTATTTTGGTATCCTCCGGGCGGGGTTGGTAGCGGTGCCGCTTGACCCCGGTCTTGAGCCCGTCCAGGTGCAAACGATCCTCGCCTCATGTGATGCGAAGGCAGCGATATTAGACGTCGCCGCTGCGGACCGATTTGGGCTCGATATCGTCGTCGCTTCGATGCCGGAGGTGACCGCCCCCGCAGCGGACGCGGTGCTCGAAGCTCCCCCGGTTGGGCCGGACGATCTCGCCAGTATCTTGTACACATCGGGGACCACCGGCCATCCCAAGGGCGTGATGCTGAGTCACCGCAATTTTTGCGCTCTGATCGCCTCGGTATCGGGGGTCTTTTCGCTCGACGAGACGGACCGTTTGCTGAGCGTTCTGCCGCTACATCATGCCTTTGAGTTCGCCTGTGGACTCCTCCTGCCGCTCTCGCGGGGCGCGCGCATCATCTACCTCGATGTCATCGATGGTGACCGGCTCTCGTATGGCCTTCAGCAGGGGCGTGTGACCTGCATGGTCGGGGTGCCGGCGCTGTGGCAGCTCTTGGACAGGCGCATTCGAAGCCAAGTCAAGGCCAAGGGACGGCTCTTCGAGTTGGCGTTCGAACAAGGGCTGGAGGCCAATCGCTGGGTGGGAGACACCACCGGCCTAGACCTCGGGAAGCTGATGTTCGGCTCCGTCCACTCTCGCCTGGGCGGCAACATCCGTCTTCTCATCAGCGGCGGTGCGGCGCTCCCCGGAGACACACAGAAGTTGTTCGGGGGACTCGGGCTTCACCTGTCGGAAGGCTACGGTCTGACGGAGGCAAGTCCGGTCCTGACCGTGAGCCAAGCGGGACCGGGCCGAAAGACAGGCCATGTCGGAAAGCCACTTCCCGGAATAGAGATCAAGATCAACGGGCAAGACGAAGCGGGCGTGGGTGAGGTTTGGGCGCGAGGACCCAACGTCATGCAGGGTTACTTCGGCAACGAGGCGGCAACCCAGGCGACGCTGGACGCGGAGGGCTGGCTGCACACCGGTGACATGGGTCGACTGGACCATCGTGGGCGCCTGGTCTTGGTGGGTCGAGCCAAGGAGGTTGTGGTCACGGCCTCCGGTGAGAATGTGTACTTAGACGATGTCGAGAACTTGATCGGTGCCATTCCAGGCGTTGAGGAGTACGCCCTCGTCGGCCTCGCTGATCCCAGAGGAGGGGAGCGACTGGGCATGCTTGCTCGGCCTCAGCCAGGTGTGTCGGCGAGCGAGGCTCGGTCGGTGCTCCAGGAAGCGCTTGCAACCCTAAGCGCCTCACAGCGGCCATCGGTCATCCACCTGGTCGATGCCCCGCTCCCGAGGACAGCAACCCGTAAAGTACAGCGAAAGGCCGCTCGTGAGACGCTCGAGAAGATCATCGCGGCGACCCCGTCCGTCAAGCGCGGCGAGGGACTATCCGGCCCTGTGGCGCGAGCCATTGCTGCCGTGGCGGGCGTGGCGGCTGAGGATGTCGGGCTGAGTCAGCACATGACGGACGCCTTTGGCTTTGACTCCCTCATGTGGGTCGAGCTTGCCAGCGCACTCGAAGGTGTGGGGCCGGCGTCCATTGATCCCGAGTCACTGAGTCGCTGCGAGACCGTCGGTGATGTCGTCCAGATGGTCGGTGCACCGCCCTCGTTGAGGGTTGATGCTTCGGAGGATGAAGAGCCTGTCAGCATCCCTGGCCCTATCGCTGAGACGATGAAGCGTGGGATGGGCGCGCTGCAGCGGGCCCTGAACGGTGCAATCCTCAATACCCGGGTCATCGGTCGTGCCAACATCCCGGCGAACCGGTCCACGATTGTCGTCTCCAACCATACGAGCCACTTGGACATGGGCTTGGTCAAGCACGCTCTCGGGGAGTATGGCAAGGACATGACGGCCTTGGCCGCCAAGGATTACTTCTTCGAGGGCAATCGGTGGAAGGTGGCCTACTTCGAGCACCTCACAAACATCACCCCTCTTGACCGCAAGGCGGGCTTCAGGACCAGCCTCCGGCAGGCCGTTGATGTGGTGAATCAAGGGCGTGTGGTGCTCATCTTTCCCGAAGGAACCCGCCAGGTGTCGGGCGCACTCGCGGAATTTAAGCCCCTCATTGGTAAGATTGCCCTCGACGCCGGCGTCGACATATTGCCTCTGCACATCGACGGTGCCTATGAGGCGATGCCCAAAGGAAGCATGCTTCCGAGGCAGCGAGACATTCAGGTTCGTATCGGACCACCCCTGTCCATCGGGCAGCTCCGAGAAGCCACCGCAGGGATGAAGCCCGCTGAAGCGGCACGCAAGGTCGCCAAGCTGACCTATGCGGCCGTCGAGCACCTGAGCCGAGGCGAGGTGCTTGATTTAAGTCGGGTTGACGAGACGGCTGTCGATGATCTGGGGGAGAAGGCCCCTCGGACACCGATTGAGCAAGCCAAGGA
>CAZKOI010000186.1:0-7174 GCA_964554315.1 uncultured Enterobacterales bacterium
CCATGAGGGCCTCGGAAAACGCCTGCATGGCAGCCTGCAGCTCCTCGGGGGGCATGGCGTGGTGCTCTACGTAGCCGGCGATCGAGCGCAGGGTGGCCAGTGCCGAATCGGTCCCCAGCGCCCCCAGGATCTTCACCACCAGCGCGCGGCCGCCCAGGGGAACGTCCGAGCGTCTCAAGCCATAGGGGGGCCTCGCGTGGCTAATCGGTACCCTCTTCAGAGCCGAGCAGGAAGTCAACCATGGCCTCCGCGACCTCGAGATCGCTGTTGCTCAAGACGTGTCCCGCCTGTCCGGTGTTCTCGACGACCACGCCGACCTTTCCACGCAACGCGCTCGCCGCCGGCTGGCTCGCCGCGAGGGGGAGCTGTGGGTTGGATGAGGACCAGAGGTAGTAGAAGCGCTCAGGGAGCGAGACGTCCCCAGCAAAGGACGAATCACCGATGTCAGTGAGGTCGACGTACAGGCGCTCTAGCCCATCAATCTCATCTTGGAAGTCGACAGGGTTTGAGACGAAAGCGTCAAGGTTGTCGGGCATGCTGTCGACGGCAGCGCCTCGAATAGTGGGGCCGGGCAGGTTTAGGAGCTCGAGGACGCCTCGTCCGCCTTCGCCTAGCCCAACCAAGAAGATCTGAGATCCATCGATGTCGACGGGCCAACTCACACTCTGAGATTCCGCGAATGCGGGCTCAGCGAGGAGTCGAAGCATCCAGGTTGCAATGGTACGGCCATTGCGGTTGAAGCGATCAAGCTCGAGGTCGTTGACGACGACCCCCTCCTCGTTGTGCCAAAGGTCACCCCAGCAATTGCCCGGTATCAGCTGGACAGCACCTCGATTTGCGAAGGCGGCAGGGAGGGTACCCTCGTTCTCCTCGGCCGGATCCATGTCTTCGATTTGCAGCCCGAGCGTCTCCCAGGTCTTTCGCACCGCGAAGTCACGCTCGAGGCGGGAATCGACTCGATAGTGCACCCCACTCAGGGGTCCACCCTCTCCCGGCTTGAGCACGTAGTCGAAGGCACCAGAGTGCAGCAGAATCACGACCGGTGCCGGCTCCGTCGCATCCTTTCGGTAAACCATGTGAAAGGAGGAGGGCTCGCCGTCAGGACAGTCGAGGGTGAGGTCAAAACGCTGAATGACTGCGTCGTCGACCGTCAGATGGGGGTTGTCGTAGGGGATCACTTCAGTCATGGGGTCTGCCATGTCTTGTGGCAGCTTGAAGCATCCGCAGAGCAGCAATGGTAGGAGATTTCTCACCGCGTGATTATAGGTCGGGAGGGCCGGCGTGACCACGGACTTTTGAGCATCGGTTCAATGCCGCAGGGCGTCCATGCCACATGAGCGCGCTCGGATTAGACCGTTGCGTGATACGTAGCGCCCGCGGGGCGGTGACGGAGGAGGGAACATGCGCTGGCTGTTGGTAGACGGAATATCGTCACTTGAGTCCGGCTCAGTCGCGACGGGCTTCAAGACCTGGGGCGCGGATGAAGAGTTCTTCCAAGATCACTTCCCCAGTTTTCCCGTGGTACCCGGCGTCCTGCTCATGGAGGCATTGGCCCAGCTCGCGGGGAAGCTCATCGGCTATACGGTGCGCCAGCATCGGGGTGACTGGCCCTTTCCCATTTTGAGCATGATGAATGGTGTGAAGTTCAGGCGCTTCGTCCGTCCGGGCGAGCGGGTGGACCTCGAGGCCAAGATTGACTCGCTCCGCGACGAAATGTGCGGTGTGCGCGTACGCGCACGGGTGGCGGGCAAGCTCGTGGCTCAGGCTGAGCAGGTCTTTGTCTTCAACGCCGTGCCGCTGGACAATCCTGCGGATCGAGAAAAAGTCGAGCGCCTCGAGCGTGCACAGCTTGAGGCGCTGTGGCCGGACTGCCCGAGGTCGGCATGAGGCGAAGGGTCGTCATTACGGGCGTTGGGATGGTGACGCCCCTGGGGGCCGATCTCGCCCAGACCTGGGAGAACGTCTGTGCCGGACGCTCTGGGATAGGACCGATCAGTCGCTTCGACGCGACGGACATGCCCGTGACCTTTGCGGCGGAGGCGGCAGAGGTGCCTGCTCACCCGATGGATGAGGGCGATCTCAAGCTTCGGCTCGTTCTCACCGCCCTGGACGAAGCACTGCGGAGGTCAGGGCCGGTCGCTGGGCCTCAGACTGGCGTATGCATGGGCAGCGAGATTGGGCGCCCATCCCTGCGCACGCTCGCTGAGCGCTTGGATGATCCGACCCCCCCGAGTGAGCAGGAGTTGGCGCTGCTGGATCCGGCGGCGCCAACGAAGTGGGTCGCCTGCGCGAGCGGCGCCGAGGGACCCCTGAGCACTGTCTCCACGGCGTGCACTAGCTCATCTCAAGCCGTGGGCGAGGGGCTCCTCAAGATTCGACGAGGCGATGCGGATGTCATGATTGTGGGTGGCGTTGATGTTCTCGTGGACGCCATCATGGTTACGGGCTTCGCAAAGCTAGGTGCACTCTCGGAGCGGAACGATGATCCGCAGGCGGCCTCACGACCGTTTGATCAGGATCGAGATGGTTTTGTCTTGGGAGAGGGTGCCGGAGTCTTAATCCTCGAGGAGCGGAGCCGGGCGCTTGAGCGGGGAGCGACGATTCTCGCGGAGCTGTCGGGGTACGGCTGTTCGTGCAATGCTTACCGCATCACGGACTCTCCACCCGACGGGCGCGGGGCCTACCAGTCGATGGCCGCGGCACTTTACGATGCCGGCCTCAGGCCGGAGGACATCGGTTACATCAATGCCCACGGCACCTCCACGCCGATGAATGATCCGAGCGAAGCTCGGGGGATTCAGCGTGTATTTGCGCGAGGTGTGCCGGTCAGTTCGACGAAGAGCAGCATGGGTCACTTGGTGGCGGCCTGTGGCGCCGTCGAGACCATCTTGTGTGTGCAGGCCATCCGAACGGGCCTCCTTCCGCCCACAATCAACCTGGAGCGTCCCGACCCGGCCTGCGAGCTGGAGCACATTGCGATGAGGGCGCGCTCCGCCCACATCGACCATGCGCTGACGAACGCCTTCGGGTTTGGTGGCTCCAACGGGAGCTTGGTCGTCTCACGCCATGGGTGATCGTGCCACGGTGCGAGTCACCAGCCTGGGATTCTGCACGCCGCTTGGACCCTCCCCAGCGGACGCCATTGCGAGCGGCGAGAGTGCGGTTCGAGAGCGTGCGGAGCTGGAGGGGTTGCCTCATCGGTCGGCGGCGAGCGTCGAGCAGATTCCGTTGGCCAGCGTTCTGAAGCGCCGCAAGGACAAGAAGCTCATGGCTCGACCGTCGCAGCTTGCGCTGGCTGCGGCTGCGGCAGCACTGGAGGGATGGACCGGCCCCAGAGAGACCTTGGGACTGTTCGTGGGCGTCGGACGAGAGCCGGGTGACGACGGGGAGTCTGAGCCTGCCCTGGTGGCCGCCCAGGTCGACGGTCGTGTGAGCGATCAAGCGGTCGCGGGCCCGTGCCGAGATCTGTACCCACCGCTCCTGCCGCTGAAGACTCTGCCCAACATGGCCTTGGCTCATGTGTCGATTCATCTCGACGTCCGTGGAGAGAACGGCGCATGGTCGGGCGGTGAAGCGGCAGGCCTCGCAGCACTTCGCTCGGCGATTTGGGCCGTCGAGGATGGGCGCTGCAGCGCGGCCCTGGTCGTCGCTGCGGACTCATGGACATCGGCCGGGGCGGTGCGTGATCTGCTACGCATGGCCAATGGTGGGCCTATAGATGCCCCCGGAGAGGCTGGAGTTGCTCTGCTCCTTGAGCGCGGGGATGGGACCTCGGGACGCTCACTTGCGGAGGTTCGAGTCGCCCTGACGCCGGGCGTGCCGCATGCCACCCCCCACCGGGCGTCTCTGGGTGATAGCAAGGCGGCGGATGCCCTCATGGCGCTTGCGCTAACGGTGGCCGCTGGCTCAGGATCGAGTCATTTCTTAGCTCAAGAGGGTTGCCAAGCGCCTGTGGGTATCGACCTTGTGATGTCACCCGACTTGGCGTGCTACGATTCGCCGACTACGGAATCCGCCAGTGACTGAAGCAGGACGCCATTTTCGATTCATCAGGCCCATCGCATCGGGTGGCTTTGGAACGGTGTATCTCGCAAAGGAGGAGCACCCTGACGGGTTCACCCGCGTCGTCGCGATCAAGCTCTTAAACGCACAATGGAGCGACTGCGAGGAGGTCGGTGGTCGCATACGCGACGAGGCTCGCCTGCTCGGCTTGCTTCGTCACCGCAACATCGTTGATGTCTACGATCTGACGAGCTTGGATGGGCGCTCCGCTGTCGTCATGGAGTATCTGGAGGCGGTTGATCTTCGGTACCTGAGCAAGCACCTCGAATCCCAGAATGCCAAGATCCCCGTGCGACCAGCCCTTGAGATTGTGGCCCAGGTGGCGCACGCGCTGGACGCTGCCTACAATCGCCCGCCGATGCCTGGCGACAAGCCGCTTCGCGTGATCCATCGCGACATTAAGCCGAGCAACATCATGCTCGATGCCCACGGTCTCCCGAAGGTGTTGGACTTTGGCGTGGCACAGTCAGAGATCGTCTCTCGCGAATCCAGTACCCAAGACCTCCAGTTCGGTTCGGTGGACTACATGGCCCCCGAGCGACTTTTCTTTGAGCCGGAGACCCCAGCCTCTGATGTGTACTCCTTGGCGGCCACGCTCTTCGAATTGATCACTGGAGAGCGACTCGGAAAGGCCCAGGGACGTGCAAGCAAGCACGACGCTCACTTGGCGAGCCGAATGAGCTTCATGAGAGCGCGTGCGGATGCAACGCCGGAGGTCGCCGCGGGCCTCGAGGCCTTGCTCCTCCACACGCTTCATTTCGAGCATGATCACCGTCCGGATGCGTCCAGCTTTTGTCAGGAAGCCCGCCAGCTGGCGCGGCGAATCGAGACCGATGATCTCGTGATTTGGGCCGAGGGCGTCATGCCCGGTGTCTTGGCCGCCAGCCAGACGCGTGGGGGAGAAGAAGATCCGCTCGCCAATGCGGTGCTTGCGGAAGATTCGGTCGTTCGCGAGCGTGACCTGCCGACAGCGGAGCTGCCCTCTGTGCGAGATGTGCCGGAGCCGGTCGCTGCCCGAGAGTCGGCGCGGGCGGCGGCGCTTCGGCGCGGTGCGCTGGCCGAGCTTGAGGCGTCGGGTGAGTTCGAGATTGCTCCGGAGACCGGCGCACCCAAATTGGGCCTCGGTACCATGGTCCCTGAAGGCGCGGACAACGTCGGATGGGACGACCGCACGATGGGTGACCTGACGGATGCGGAGGTTGAGGCAACAGAAGAGGCCGCCTACCCAGCGGACCTCGAAAACATCGGAATGACGACGGGGGGCTTTGAGACGGCAGAGACCGAGGAAACCCTGATTCCGGAGCCTCCGAAGACGATGGTCGATGCCGACACCATGCAGGGCATGAAGCCTGTCATGCCCAAGAGCTCATGGACCTACATCGCGGCCGGGGCCTTCCTCCCGCTCTTGGCTGTGGTCGGATTGGTGGTGGGCGCGCTCTGGAAAGACTGGGGCGGACTGCGAACCCAGGTCCTGGGACTGGACGTGGCCGGGCAGTCCACCGCTCAAGCCCCAGCGCCGGATGCATCGACGTCGATAGCGGACGCGGCCGACATCCTGAGCGAGGAGGACCCGGAGGGCGGCATCATTATCCGTTCGGCATGGGCTCGGACCCAGACCGTTCGGGTCCGCTGCAAGGAAGGTGGGGCCAAGGGCGACACGATGGCTCGGCTCGATCGCCAGGCAGCGAGCCGGTGTGAGATCACGGCGATCCGCAAGGATAAGTCTCGCCTGACTGCAGTTCTCGGTGTGCTCAACGAGGGTGAATATGTGTGCTTCGTTGATGGCGCGAAGGAGTGCCAGCCAAAATGATCGACGTCGTCGTCACCGGCCTCGGCGTGGTGAGTGCTGCTGGACCGGACTACCGCTCGCTGGCTGAGGCACTTCGGACCGGGCGGCACTGTGGTTCCAACTATTCCACTGCGTTGCCTGTTCAGCAGGTTGCGAAGGTCCCCACATCGATCGAGCGGGTGATGGGCTTTGACGATGACCGCAAGGCGTGGCTGGCACTGGACGCGCTCGAACAAGCACTCGAGGATGCGGGTGATCTTGGCCATGCCAGGAAGTCCGTTTTCCTCGGTACGGGCTTGTCGAGCGTCACGCCCGATGAGCTAGAGGACGACGCTTACCCCCACCTCAGGCCCGATGGAAGCGGCTTCGATCGGGCGGCCCTCCTGGCGGACCTGACCTCGACGCGTTCGGCACCGTATCGCCACGATCCCGTTCGTGTGACCAACGCGGTTGCCTCAAGGGTCGGTGCGACGGGCCCATGCGGAACCAGCTTTTCGGCTTGTGCCGCCGCTGCCCAAGCCATAGCCGAGGGCCTTCGAGCCATTCGTCGGGGCGATGCTGAGGTCGCGATCGTCGGAGGGCATGACAGCATGATTCACCCCTTCGGCATGCTCAGCTTCATCGTCCTCGGTGCGCTCTCTCCAACGGCGTGTCGTCCATTTGATGCCCATCGCGATGGATTCATGATTGGTGAGGGAGCGGCCGTCCTTATCCTTGAGCGCAGGGACCGCGCAGCGGCGCGAGGCGCGAGGATTCGTGCGAGCCTCCTCGGTGCCGGCACGAGTGTTGACGGGTATGCCGCAACGGCACCTCAGCCAGAGGGCTTGGGTGCAGAAGCCGCGATGCGGTCCGCACTTCGGGATGCTGGACTTGACGCGACTGCGGTCGATTATGTGAATGCGCACGCCACCGGTACACCGGTCGGTGACTCTGCGGAAGCGGCGGCGATCCGACGGGTCGTTCCGACGGCTCAGGTGAGCTCTATTAAGGGCGCGGTTGGCCACACGATCGCAGCCGCTGGGGCCATCGAAGCAGTCGCGTGCATTGCGGCCCTAGAGGGCGGCTTCATGCCTGGAACGGCCGGTCTGGAGACAATCGACCCCCAACTTAACGTCAGCGTGGTACGAGGGCCGCTCGGCCGCGCACCGGAGGTGGTGATGTCGAACAGCTTTGGCTTCGGAGGACAGAATGCCTCACTCGTGCTCAGCCACGGAGAGGCTCGCTTGTGACGACCATACGACCTGTGACCATCACCGGAGTCGGGCTGCTTGGCCCCGCTGGAATCGGCTCGGACGGACTGGGCGACATGGGTGTCGGCGGTTC
>CAZKOI010000187.1:0-7114 GCA_964554315.1 uncultured Enterobacterales bacterium
CCCAACTCCGCCACCTTCCAGGCCATGCGGGCGTCCAGGGCCGGGTTTACGAGGTCATCGCAACCGGTGGTGACACATTCCTCGGCGGTGTCGACTTTGATGATCGCCTCATGAAGCACGTGCTGGAGGACTTTCACGCCAAGCACGGAGTCGACCTCAGCTTTGACCGCTCGGCCATCCATCGCATCCGCGACGCAGCGGAGGCCACCAAGATCGCCCTCTCGACCCATGATCAGGCCCACATCCAGCTGGATGGAATCTGCACAGCAAACGGCAGGCGACTCAACGTCGATACGCTGATCTCTCGAGAGAAGCTTGAAGAACTGACTCGTGACCTCGTCCAGCGAACCATCGATACATGCCGCAAGATCTTCGACGAGGCCAACTGCCTCCCCACGGAGATCGATGAGTTCCTCATGGTCGGAGGCCAATCTCGAATGCCGCTGGTCCATCGCGCAGTCTACGAACTGACGGGCCGACATCCCAACCGCCTGCTCGATCCCGAGCATGCCGTCGGCCTCGGGGCAGCCATCATGGCCCAGGCCGTGCGAAAGCCTTCGTCCACCGCCGTCACACTTCGTGACGTCCTGCCCATTCCCATCGGAATTCGTGGCGCCGGCAATGCCATGCACGTGCTCTTCGGCAAGCAGTCGCGGCTTCCCGCACAGCAAACCCGAAGCCTCACGACCCATGAAGACAATCAGCGCTCAATCATGCTTCGAATCTATCAGGGCGAGCACCAAGAGGTGGATGACAACGAGCTCATCGGCACCTTTGTTTTCTCAGGGCTCCGGCCGGGGAGGGCAGGCACGGTAGGACTGCGCGTGACCTTTGACCTGAATGCCGAGGGCGAGCTTGAGATATCGGCCCACGATCCCGAGACGGAGGACCACGTCCAGGCCCGAATCAAGTTCGATCCAATGGGCAGCCAGGCGAAGACCAAGCCTCGAGCCCGACGCCCGATGCAGCCAAACACGCCCGCTGCAGACGCACCCATCGACGACGAACTGATGCCCCCCTCACCCTTTGCCGGCAGCTTAAAGCTACCTCAGCCCACTCTTGCCGAATCAATCGAGGGAACTTCAGCTGCGGATGCCCTATCCGACCTCTTCGACGACATCGACCTTGAGCTCGAAGAGAGCACCAGTCCCGGCCCCGTCGAGTATGCCGCGAAGGCCAGCTGGCTGAGTCGGCTTGGGCAGACCCTCTTCGGACGGTAGCGTGGCACTCGATCTGACTCACGTCACGGTGGTCATGGTGCGACCTCAGCAGGCAGGCAACATCGGTGTCGCCGCACGAGCCATTGCCAACCACGGCATTGGGCGGCTCGCACTCGTCGCACCGCCACACTTCGACCCCGATCGAGCTCGGTGGATGGCGCCCAAGTCTCACCATGTGATCAACAACGCTCTCTTCTGTGAGACGATAGCCGAGGCCGTCGCACACGTGGACTGGGTGGTCGCCACAACGGCGCGACCACGCACTCGAGAATGGCCGACGTCCTCGCCACTCGAGCTGGCTTCAGTGATCTCGACGACCCGCAGAGAGACGGCGATATTGTTCGGACCGGAAGACAGCGGGCTCAGCAACGAAGACTTGAAATTTGCTCAGCAGCTCCTTCACTTTCCGACCACGGAGGTGAGCTCACTGAACCTGGGCCAGGCGGTGACGGCGACCGCAGCCGCGCTGGCGTCGGCTCACACCGATGCGCCAGAGCAGGTCGATGTGCAGCCACCCGCAGCCGTCGGCAAGCGCATTGAGGTGGTGGCCCGCGCGGTGGAGGTCCTCGAGACCTCCGGGTACATGAACGGCCGGTCGGAGGAGATGGTCACCAACACCCTGACGCGGCTCCTCGGACGAGCCGAACCCACGGAGGATGAGATCAACAACCTCTTGGGAATGGTCAAGCACCTCGGCTGGTGGAGCCGCCACCGCTGACCGTCAGGATGTCGGGCGCACCGTAAACCCCTCAACCAAGCCTGCCGGCTCCAACTCCGTCGCCTCAACCTCTTCGACCTGTGCGTGGGTCGGCCCACGATCACACCAGTCAAGAAACTGAGCCACGCCTTCAGCCGGACCCTCGACCACAGCCTCGACGGTACCATCGGTTCGGTTTCGAACCCAGCCCGCGAGCCCGCTTGCGTCAGCCTGGTCCTTGGCCGACTGCCTGAAGTAGACCCCCTGCACGCGCCCTCTGACGATGAGATGAATCCGCCTCATCGATCGAGCATCTCCAACAGGCCAACCTCATCGAGTACAGGGACGCCAAGTTCGGTCGCTTTGACCAGCTTGCTTCCCGAGGCCTCACCCGCGATCAGGTAGTCGGTCTTCTTGGATACAGAGCCTGTCACCTTTCCGCCCGCGGCTCGGATGAGGTCAGCGGCTTCCTTTCTGCCCAAGGTAGGAAGGGTCCCTGTGAGGACAAAGACCTTGCCGGCCAGTCCTGCACCACCGTCCGCCCGCTCCACCGGAGTAAACGCCACACCCAAGTCTCGGAGGTCTGCGATCTCCTGACAATTGGCGGTCACGCGGAACCACTCGTGCAGACTGCTCGCTATCTCGGGACCGACACCGGCCACGGCAACGAGGTCCTCCAGCTCAGCCGCCATCAACGCATCAATGGTGCCGAAGTGATGACTAAGGTCTCGCGCGACCGCCTCACCGACATGGCGAATGCCGAGCCCAAACACCACTCGAGCGAGCGGCCTTGATTTGCTCTCTTCAAGAGCGGCCATCAGGTTGTTGGCCGAGCGCTCAGCCATTCGCTCGAGCCGCGCAACCTGGCCAAGGGTGAGTCGATAGAGGTCCGAGGGCTTGCCCACCGCGCGCGCGGCCACCAGCTGGTCGATCAGCTTGTCTCCGAGTCCGTCGATGTCCATCGCAAGGCGCCCCGCGAAGTGTTTGAGTCCGGCCTCGACCTGGGCCTGGCAGCCGAGGTTGTTCGGGCACCGATGGATGACCTTCTCGGGCTCCTTCGGGTTCTCTTCACGAACCAAGGGCGTGCTGCAGTCAGGACACGCGGATGGAAACGATACGGGCAAGCGCCGTTCGCGGCCCTCCTCGGGCACAACAGCTTCGACTCTCGGGATGACGTCCCCTGCTCGCTTGACCGCCACTAGGTCGCCCACCCTGAGGCCACCAAGGTACTCCGGCTTGCGCAGGACTTGGTGCTCATTGTGAAGCGTCGCGTGGGTGACGGTGACCCCGCCCACCATCACCGGAGTCATGATCGCGACCGGCGTAATCACACCGGTTCGGCCGACCTGAAAGCCCACTCGCTCCAGCCGGGTATGTACGGTGGGCGCGGGGTACTTGAAGGCGATCGCCCAGCGCGGCGAGCGGGTGACGAACCCAAGCTCCTCCTGCAGCGCTGTCGAGTCCACCTTGATGACAGCGCCATCGATTTCGTACGGCAGGTCGTTGCGTGCAGCACCGATCGCACGAATCGCATCGACCACCTGCTCAATGCCGTCACAGGTCTTGGTGAGCGAGGCCGTCTGAAAGCCCATTTCGCCCAACCGCTCCATCAAAGCGCTGTGGGATGGCGTCTCGATCCCTTCTCCCGCCGAGTGGGCAAAGAACTGCAGGGGACGGCCTTGTGCCACCTCAGGATCAAGCTGGCGAACGGTTCCTGCAGCCGCGTTTCGCGGGTTCTTGAACGCAGACTCTCCACGCGCAACGCGCTGTTCGTTCATGCGGCCGAACCCCGCAAGGTCGAAGATGACCTCACCACGAACGCTCACGTAGGGCTCGAACGGTGGGCGGAGCGAGAGCGGAACGGTTCGAACGGTGCGAATGTTGTGGGTCACGTTCTCCCCCACGGCACCGTCACCGCGGGTGCCCGCTGCGACCAGGCGCCCCTCTTCGTAGACCAACTCCATGGCTAGACCATCAAACTTTGGCTCGACCACGTAGCGAAGTACTTCGGGCGCCGCGCCCTCCATCATGCGCCTGAGGCGAGCCTCAAAGTCGAACAGGTCTTGCTCTTCAAACGCATTCGCCAGAGAGAGCATGGGCACCCGATGGGCAAACTTCTCCAGGCCCTCGACAGGCGCACCGCCGACGCGCTGACTCGGGCTGTCGGCCCTCACGAACTCCGGATGGGCAGCTTCAATCTCGAGGAGCTCACGAAACAGGAGGTCATAAGCACGGTCATCTATCTCTGCCGCGTCGAGGACATGGTAAAGGTGGTTGTGCCGGTTCAACTCATCGACCAGATAATCGTGTCGAGCACGGGCCAAATTCTGCGCCTGAGCATCCGTGCTATGTCCACCGAACTCTAGATCCATCTGCGCCATTCAGCCCTACCTCGGTCACGCAGTGGAGCCTATCCCGGTAGAGCGCATAGGAAAGAACACTTGAAATGTCCTCACCTCGGACTTGCCATTCGGAGCGCCTCGTGCGACAACTATGGGCGTTTTCTTGGAGCTTCGGAATGAGCAACGACCCCAGCGCGGCGCCTGCACGGCAAAGCATGTCGATTCCAGCACCGCCGGCGGCGCTGGCCAAGATCATCAAGGCCGCAAGCGATCCTGACGGGTCGCTGCAGGATCTCGGCCGAATCTGTGCCCAGGACGCAGGGCTGACAGTGGAACTTCTTCGCGTCGCCAATTCGCCGCGCTACGGCTTCGCAGACCAGGTTCGAAATGTGCCTCAGGCGGTGATCGCGCTTGGATATCGCACCGTTCGTGCGCACGCCGTCACCTACTCCATCCGCGCAGCAATGGCATCGATCATCGTCCCGGGCTTCGACACCAATCTGTTCTGGGAAGACTGCCTGCGCAGAGCGGCGGCAGCTCAGCTTCTGGCCGAGCTCATCGACTATCCCGACCCCTTCGAGGCCTTCGCGCTTGGCCTCTGCCAGGACCTGGGTACCGTGATGCTCGGGCTTCGCCTGCCCCACCTCGCCACCTCGATTCAAGCGCTTCGGCAGAAGCCAGGCCAGGCTCGGGTGGATGCGGAGCGAGTCATGACCGGCTGCACCCACGCCGAAGAATTCGTGGGCTCGCCAATTGCCGAGATGCTCCCTGCGGACCTTCAGAAGGCCGTTGGTGATCACCACAACGTCGCGAACGTGGGCAAAGACCGGGTGAGTGTGCTCACGCGCTTGGCCATGGGCGCAGACACGCTCTCGGACGTGGTCCAGGCGTGGCCGAAGGACTCTTGTGTCGCGGCCGCCGAGCAGATGTTGGAGAGCCTCTCGATCAGCATGTCGCTGAGCGAGGTGCTCGATCAGACCAACAAGAGAATGGCCGAGCTTGGGGCCGACCTCAAGATGAACCTGGGCGAGCAATTCAGCCTGGAGGAGGTGGTCGCCGAGGCACAAGCCGCCGTCCTCCAGATGTCGGCCGAGCATGAACAAAAGGCCAGCCGACTTGAGAGCCTCCTCAGAAAGCAGGAAGAGGCCGCCAGGAAGCTCGAGGAACACAACAAGAAGCTCCTCGACTTGGCCAGCAAGGATCCGCTCACGGGGCTGGACAACCGGCGAGTCTTCAACCGGTCCCTGGAGACCGAGCTCGACCGCATTGCTCGCTATGACCAAGGCTTCTCTCTGCTGATCGTCGACGTCGACTACTTCAAGAAGGTAAACGACACCCACGGCCACCCGGCCGGCGATGCGGTCCTCAAGGAGCTGGCCATCCGGATGCAGCGAGCGATGCGTGAGGCCGACCTCGTGGCCCGACTCGGCGGCGAGGAGTTCGGTGCCATCCTCCCGTGCACCACACCGACGGGCGCGCGCGTCGCGGCCGAGCGACTGCGAGCCGCCATCGAGATCGTTCCCTTCGACATCGGCCAACAGCACATCGACTGCACCGTCAGCATAGGCGGCGTATCCATCGCCCCTACATCGGATGTCCGTGGCGCTGACGAGGTCATCGAGCTCGCCGATAAGGCCCTGTACGAGGCCAAGAAGAACGGACGAAACCAAGTCCGCTGGGGTAAGCCAGAGAGCAAGCTCGGCTAGGTCAGCAAGGTACCAATAGCCGGTGCTCGCAGCCGCACATGGACCTCACCGTGTGCCTTCACTCTGCGAATGAGCCCCGCCATAGTGAGCGCATCGTCCACCTCTGGCGCATGGGGAAGACTCTCTCCAGAGGCAAGATCATACAGGCGATCGGCCAACGCTGAGTCCATATGCACAATATCCACAGCGCCCCGAATCTCATCCGCGGCCGGTCCAAGGCTCGAGAGGATCGCGTCGCCTTCGTCTGGCAAGAAGGGACTCTTACGGCACCGCTCGCCCATTGCTCGCACCAACTTTGGAATCCCGCCGGAGAAGTGGGCCGCCTTCTGCAGCGTGGAGAGCGGTACCTCGCCAGCGGCGCTCACAATGGCTGCAGCCGCTTCCGCTGCCCCGTAGTCCAGGAGGTCCACCGGTAGGGGGCCGCTTGCCAGACACCAGTCAGTCGCCACCGTGCCAGCGAGTAACATCGTCGCTCTACGATCAGCAGGATAGCGCTCGGCATACTCGGCCCAGACATCGAGCAAGTCCTCGACTATCTCTGGCGGGGCATGCTCCGCGCCATGAGCCAGGAGCGCTACATGGTTGGGTGCATTGAGGTGAGCCTCCTCGATTAGCCCCGCGAGGGCAAACCTGAAACCCCATCGGTCGGCCACTATCGCCGGGGGTTGGTGCCGCCACTCGCGCCGCCCGAGCTGAGCGAAGACATGAAGCGTGAACTGCCAGGACTCACTGGCTTGGCGTCCCTTGAGAGGCCGGAGATCGACCGTACGACAGCCGACGCCAGGGTTACCGACGGCCAGGTCCAGAGCCAAGTCTTCCAAGAAGGCCGCGGGCTCACTCCAGCGCGGCGTCCTCACGGCCAACGGCTCCATCCGACGAATGTGGAGTCTCACGGCGCGCGCCGTACGCCCCCTGAGGGCGTCCTCGATAAAGTGCTGCGCGCCGTCAAAGGTGTCGGCTCTCGCGCGCTGGATGAGGCGATTTACGCGTGGCATAGGGGGGACCAGTCTCGTTGCCTTTTCAGTGTACGGACACTGGTCTACTCATGTCAATACCAGTATTCAAGTAGAACATTATATTTATGGATGAATCGAGTGTATGCTTACAAAATGAGCCTCCGCAAGCACCGCGCTGACTTAATCCCAAACG